>MFJM01000058.1:3747-20576 GCA_001779205.1 Candidatus Gottesmanbacteria bacterium RIFCSPHIGHO2_02_FULL_39_14 | reverse complement strand
ATTTTTGGAAAGCTCCGGATTGGAATTACCCGAAAAAATAACGCTATTCATGCTTCTAATTATGGAAGTTTATCCTCTCTTTTGCAATAACTTAAATTCTTCTCTTCCCAATTTGACAAACTCCATTTGTATGATAAAGTATGATAGAATATGAGCGCCGCGGTTCAAGAAAAAACAGGTTTCTATTCTCTTTCTCCTGTATTTCAACCCCTTCTAGACGAATTAAACTCTCTTCCTTCAGTTAATTTTATCGCTGCAACCAGTGAAGTAGGAATTCCTGTTGACCAGGAAGCGGAAAGATTAAGGTATGTATGGAAAATGCAGGAAAAATTTTCTTCACAACTAAAAGCCCGAAGAGGATTCTCAAAAGAAATTGAAAACTGGCTATTTCAAGAATTAACAGGTTCTCCTATGCCTACTGAAGTTTTATCAAAACCATTAAATTCTTCTGTTCAAATAAACGCGGAAGTATATAGCAGAATTCCGGACAATACTCCTCCAAAAAAGACCGGAGTCGAAAAAACTTATTTTAGTGATGTTAGTACAGGAATATTAGATTATTTTAAAGCTCCACCGGATTCCATCATAGGAAAATTAATCGCTAAAGCCAGAAAAGATCCAAATAATCCACTTGAAACAAATCTTTTAGGAGGCGGTCTGCCTAGCGATAAGTTATTACTGCAATTTAAACAAAATGTTTTCGATCCGGCTTTAAAAAGGATTATAAAATGGGATCAAAATCAAATGGACCTAATATTGGCTATGTTGCAATACCCAAAAAGAGCTGGTGGTGATAATATTTTTTTACGGTCTGTTGCTGATCAATACCTAAATCCAGATGTCTCTAATAAATTAACTTCAATACACGGAAATGACAAAATCCAAGAAGGGATGTTTATGACCCATGGTGGCTCCCAGGAAGCACTCGATCTGATGCTACAAACTTTGATTGAAATCAGGCATGATAAATCTCAACCGACAATATTAACGGTTACTGATCCGGTCTATACAGGATTGTTATTGGCTGCAGAAAAATATCTCAAGGCGGGACTGCTGAAATTTCGGGTCGTTCCTATACAAATGGACGGCAGCATTGATCCTGCCTTACTTAATGAAGCACTTTCGGATCCGAATTGTCTAGGATTTTATTTATCTGAAGGTAATCCTTTACCTAAAGCTATTCCTAATAAAAAAGACCTTGCGGAATTAATCAAACTTAAACATCCCAATAAATTTGTTTTTGAAGATCGAGCTTATAGAAGACTTGGTCTTGATGAGAATAATACATTTTTTAATTTTATACCTGATCAAACTGTTGTTTATGAAACCCTATCCAAATCAGCTGCCCCCGGTTTAAGAACCGGAATAACTTTTTCCGGAACCATAGCTGAAGACTCAATAAAATTATTCGGCACAATGCAACATACACATTACGCAACTACACTCGGACCACCTGGAGTAGTGGGAGCTGTTATATACGCTATAATGGAAAACGATCAGGAAACAGGAAATTTCACCAAACATTATTCAGAAGTCGCTCGGGAATATGCCAGAAAGAGAAATCTGTACAGACAGACGTATCTAGAATGCCTGAATATTTTAAAGGAAAATCAGGATTACGATTTTGATGGAGAAGTAATAGTTGATATTGGTATGTTCGGTTGGAGAAAAACAGCCGTAGACTCTCTTGATTATGCTGATTTTGGTGCCGAAGAACTAAACTTGTTTTCTCTTCCCGGATCTGCCTGTACTCCAGCTCAAGAATATATTTCTGGTCCTTACTATGGTAATTCGAATTATTATATGAGGCAAAATCTCACCTGGGAAGAAGATGAACCTTTAAAAGTAGGTATCGTAAAAGATGTACTTCTTGAATTATTTTTCTCCAACATACTAATTGAAGAAAAAGAAAAAATTGCTTACCAATTATTAAATCAGGCTGTTCAATACGGGAACGAACAACACCGACCGGAAATAGAAAGATTTATTAAAAGAGCCAAAGCTTACAACTGGCAATATCCATTTTCTAAAAATTAATTAAATTTTTTTTCATATCTATTAATTATCTTGTCCCCTCTTGCCAGCTGTTTAAATAGTTTTTCTGTTCACGGGTCAATTCATCAATTTCAACTCCCATACTCATCTCTATGGGGAAAATCATAGACTTTAGGTCTAAGTTTTTTATAATTCTCAACTAAGACATTGGTAGCCCTCAATATGCCGTCAAAAGATGATTGTCTCGTGCCGTAAAGGTTGTCAAAAGCGACCGCCACAACATCCTGGATTGTAGCAATTCGCCGCTTTGCATCTAAATTAAATTTTGGTAAAAGCCTGTTCCAAATCAGCAATCAAATCATCAATATCTTCAATTCCCACAGATAAACGGATAAGACTGTCAAAAATTCCGCTCTTTTCTCTCTCCGCAACCGGAATGACTTTATGGGTCATGCTTGCCGGATGATTGACCAAACTTTCCACAGCACCCAGGCTTACCGAAATGGAAAATATCTTCAGATTATTGACAAAGTTTTTTCCTTCCCTAACTCCGCCTTTAAGTTCAAAGGAAATGACTCCACCAAACCCGTTCATTTGGATTCGGGCTAAATCATGCTGTGGATGGTTCAACAAACCGGGATAATATACTTTGGCTACTTTCCGATGATGGCTTAAATATTTGGCAATTTTAAGGGCATTACTGCAGTGTCGATCCATCCGTAAAGCTAAGGTTTTTAACCCTCTTAAAATTAACCAGGCAGCGCCAGGATCAATCAAGCCGCCGGTTATAAACAATGTTCCCCACAATTTCATAATCAAATCCTGATCGTGAGCCACTACTATACCGCCTAAAGCATCACTATGACCGGATAGGTATTTTGTACTGGATTCAATCACGATATCAGCCCCCAATCTTAACGGTTGCTGTAAGTATGGTGAAGCGAAAGTATTATCTATGGCTAATAAAATATTCTTTTTTTCAGAAAGACGGGAAATTTTATCAATATCAGCAATCGTTAAGAGTGGATTGGTTGGCGTTTCCGTAAATATTAATTTTGTCTTTGGAGTAATTGCTCGCTCAATTTCTTCAATCACAGCAATATCTACAAAAGTGGTTTTGACTCCCCATTTACTCATCAATTTATCAAACAGGATAAAACTGTCTCCATAAAGAACATTTGAAGCGACCACTTCGTCACCAGAATGTAATATGGTCTGAACCAAAGCTGTAATGGCTGCCATACCTGAAGAAAAAGCTACCGCATCAGTTCCTCCTTCAAGTTCAGTTAATACTTCTTCCAACTGTCTTTGGTTGGGATGATTACCGCGTGCATAAACATATTTTTTTCTGTTCTCCCGATCGTTATTACTGCCGGAAAAAATCTTGGCCGCCGCTTCGACATTTCTGAATTTATAAACGGCTGACCTGGTAATCGGTGGAACTAAAGCTCCTTTTTTTTGATAATCTTCGATATGACTATGAATTGCCCTGGTAGTAAAACTTTTTTTAGTCTCGTGCTTAGGAACGAGAGGTACCTCAAAATCATCATGGTATAAGTAGTCCAAATATCTTTCACCGGAATCAGGAAAAATAACGGCTATCGTATAAGTCTTATCACCTTTCAACCGCTCGGCTATTTCAATCGCCGCCAAAAGAGCAGCCCCGGACGAAGGACCGGCTAATATCCCTTCTTTTCTGGTAATCTCCCTGGCCATATCGATGGCTTTCTGACTGGGAATCCTGATAAATTCGTCTACCTGATCCAAATTGGCATTTTTAGGAAAAAAGATGTGCCCTATTCCTTCAACAAAAAAAGGAGCCATCTTTCCACTGTAGACTGAACCGATCGGATCAGGTGCAATAAATTTTATCTGCGGATTTTTCTCCTTTAGATACTTGACAGTACCATTGGCTGTACCTCCGGTTCCTAAACCCATAACTACATAATCAATTTTTCCTTCAGTATCGCGCCAGATCTCCGGACCTGTTCCCTGATAATGTGCCCGGGGATTGTCAGCATTACTATACTGATCCGGTAAAAATGCTTTTTTCTCAACGGCAATTTTTTTAGCTCTGGTCTTATAACCTCTTTCATCATCTATTGGAACAGCTGTTGGACAACGGACAACCTCCGCCCCAAATGCCCTTAAAAGGACTTCCTTGCTGTTACTCATCCAGTCAGGCATGGTAAAAATACATCTATAACCTTTCACCGCTGCCGCCATCGCCAAGCCTATGCCGGTATTTCCGCTGGTTGCCTCGACAATAATTCCTCCCTTTTTTAAAATTCCTTTTTTTTCGGCTCCCTCAACCATTGACTTGCCGATTCTGTCCTTCAAGCTCCCTCCCGGGTTTAAAAATTCCAGCTTGGCCAGCATCAGCACCTTGGGATTTGGATTAAGTTTATTTATTTTAACCAAAGGTGTGTTGCCGATAACCTCTAATATATTGTTATAGTACATATCTAATTGTGCATATCCTCCTATTCTTTGCACTCGCCTTTTTGGGTTCTATTCGAACACGGCTCGTACTACGAATTTATGAGTCTTACTCTCACATAAAAAAACCTCCCTTCCTGGGAGGCCTGTTCTTATTGAAATCTTAATTGTTTCTCTTAAATCAGCCTGCCTCCCAAATTATTCGGGAGTGATACAACAGACTATTTTAAGAATTATATTCATGATTATTGATAATAATACCGGTGTCAATCCCTTTTGTCAAGAATTTTCAGGTTTTCACCGGTTCGATAACAATCTTTCCCAAATCATCCATTGGGCCGTAAATTTCAAAATCCTGTGAAGCCCGCATCTGCAATCTGATAATTTCAATATAATTCTTGCCTTTGCCGCCTGAGGATCCGGAAACCATGCACAGATCTCCTACTTTTCCCTTAATCCCCCGGCCGACTGTATTTAAGGCAAAACGGTAATGTTTATTGATCCCGATCCTGACAATGGCACTGTTTAATACCGCTTGTGTTAAATGACTCTTGCGTATGGTTGTCTTCAAATTGCCGTATCCGTCAACGGATGCTACCGCAAACGAAGGTACATCAGGAACATTTTTGATTGATATTTCTTTGCCTAACCTAGTCAAATCCCCGTTTAATATCGCCATGGTAGCCTCCGGATAATAATCCCGTGATCTGAATTGCGTCCCCTTGTTAGGAACTTTAACAATCCATAATCCTTTTAAACGGTCTTTGATAAACGACAGGTTATATCCCGCATAAACGGCAAAAATGGGAATTCCATTGTCCAAAAGCCCGCAGGCGAAGGGCTGCCGGTTCTCTCCAATCCATTTAATATCACCTCGGGGTGCGGTATTGGAAAAAATCACCAGGTTTTTGTGCTCGCTGTGGAGCCCTTCCTGGGCAATCCAAAAACCGGTTTCAACGGTGGAAAAAGCAAATACGGGATGTTCGGTAACAGCTTTGATTTTGTTCAGCTTGTCAAACCTGAAAAAATGATTGCGGACTTCCATGAAGGCATGATCCGTCGTATATCCCCCGCCGTAATCAGCAATTACCTCAACATGAAGAGATTGAGGAAAAATTTTATTCTGTGTCCGAAAATTCCATTCCATTATGTTCCTTCCTCCCAACTTTCCAAATATTTTTTTTGCTGAGGCGTCAACCTATCAATTATAATACCGAGAGCTTCCAGTTTCAATTTAGCAATGTTATTGTCAACTTCACTGGGCAACTGATAAACCTTATTTTCCAATTTATCTTTATTCTTAATCAGCCACTCGCAGGCTAAAGCCTGGTTGGCAAACGACATATCCATTACCTCGTCAGGATGACCTTCGGCAGCTGCCAAATTCACTAGTCTTCCCTCTGCCAAAACATATCTTTTGCTTCCGTCAGGCAAAACATACTCGGTAACTGAAGTTTTGAGTTTTTTTATTGATTTGGCATATTTGATCAATCCATCAATATCTATTTCAACATTAAAGTGTCCGCTGTTGGCCAATATTGCTTTATCTTTCATTCTCTTTATCTGGGCTAACGTTATTACATTCTTATCTCCGGTAACTGTCACAAATATATCGCCAACGGTGGCTGCTCGGGAAATGGCAGTCACCTCAAATCCGTCCATGACTGCCTCTAGTGCTCTTACCGGATCCACTTCGGTGATGATAACGATTGCTCCCATGCCGCGGGCGCGTGCTGCCAGTCCCCGTCCGCACCAACCGTAACCGCAAATCACGAATCTTTTGCCTGCCAATAAAATATTGGTTGCCCGAAGAATCCCGTCAATTGTCGACTGTCCTGTTCCGTAACGGTTATCAAACATGTGCTTAGTCCGGCTGTAATTAACAGCCATAACCGGTACCTTCAAAACTCCGTCCCGCTCCATAGCTTTCAAACGGATAACTCCGGTAGTTGTTTCCTCGTTCGATCCGATGATTTCCTTCAATTGCTTTTGTCTTTTGGTATGAAGCGTATAAATCAGGTCTCCTCCGTCATCCAGAGTTATCTGCGGATGGTTATCAAGAACCTCTTCAATATGCCGGTAATAAGTTTTTTTATCTTCTCCCCGCTTTCCAAATACGGGAATCTGATAATCGGCAACCAGTGAAGCGGCTATATCATCCTGGGTGGACAAAGGATTACAGGCGCATAAGAAAACTTTAGCCCCGCCTGCCGTTAAAGTCAGCATTAAATTGGCCGTGGCGGTAGTGACATGTAAAGAAGCTCCAATGGTAATATTTTTAAGCGGTTTTTCCTTCAAAAATCTCTTTTTAATCAGATTCAAAACCGGCATATGGTCAATTGCCCAGTCGATTTTCAATTTGCCCTGTTTTGCCTGTTTTAGATCTTTGACATCCGACATAGATAAAAATCTTAACTTATTAGATAATTAAAAACAAGTTATGGATTCAATACTAAAATGGATTACCTCGGTTTTGCTCGTTTTTAAATCTGTCACTCCAACTCCAATAACTCCGACTCCGACTTTGCTGCAACCTGAACCATTAACAATTGAAAAAATCTTCTCCCCTGATAAAAATTATAATAATATTCCCTCAAATCAGCTTATAACGGTTATTACCACCGGTGATGTCGTTCCCGCCCGATCCGTCAATTTTAAAATGACCAGCTATAATGACTTTACCTACCCTTTCCGTAAAACCGCTGATCTTCTAAAAAGTGCCGATTTAACTCTTATTAATTTGGAGGCTCCATTAATTCCTGACTGCCCTCTGACCAATAGCGGTATGATCTTTTGCGGCAACTCCCGTTTTATCGAAGGATTAACTTTTGCCGGGATCGATGTGGCAACAGTAGGCAATAACCACGCCTTAAATTACGGCCATGACAGACTGACCCAAACCGTCCGGCTTCTTGAAAAAAACGGCATCGTCTCGGCCGGTTTTTCCCCTGACACTTTAAGTAATCTGGCTGTTAAAGAGATAAAAAATAAAAAAATCGGCACTCTTGCTTACAATATTTTGGATAATCCGGATAAAAATATCATCCTTTCGGAAATAAGATCTGCCGAAAGCGAAGTTGATTTTCTGATAGTTGCCTATCATTGGGGAGCTGAATATACAAATTATCCGGCTAATAAAACCATCCAATTAGCTAGGGATTCTATCGACAACGGGGCAGACTTTATTGCCGGAAACCATCCCCACTGGATTCAACCAATTGAAATTTATAAAAATAAACTCATCATCTATTCCCACGGTAACTTTATTTTTGACCAGGAATGGAGCCGTCAAACCAAAACCGGCATCATCGTCAAAAGTTATATCTACAATGACAAAATTGTCGACGCCCAATTTATCCCTATTTTAATCAGTGACTATTCCCAACCGGCAATTCTAACCGGAAAAGATAAAAATGACGTTCTTCATCTTCTCAGAGATATTTCCCGGCAACTGGAGGACAAAAACAGGTAAATTCCCCATCAATTTGATCCGGAGCGCTATAATAGTAAGGATTATGGAACCAAAACCAAGATATTTAGATAGGCGGGCATTTTTGAAGATCGCAGGAACATTAGCTGCTGACGTTTTATTAGGAGGCGGTTGTATATCTCGCCTAGACACACCATTAGCAACTTCAGAAGCTGCAGCGCCTTTAACGGAGGAAGAGCGGCAACAAAGAGACGAAGAATACCGACTGCGGGAATTGGAAAATTGGCGGAGGGAATTATCTGCAGCAAATTTATCACTCGCAGAAGAAGCTGATTTTTATGCCTATCGGGCAGACGGGCTTTATTACATCAACGATGAGGCCACCGATAGAGAAACCGCCCGTACCGCCTACCAATTCGTCGCCGATAACCTCGCCTCCGTCGGCCACGAAACGCCGATTGGAGCATTGCTGAATAAAAATGTAAAAGTGGTCGATGACCGTTTATGGTTTTTGTTTGACCTGAATTCGGAGGAAAAAAAAGCTTTTACCAGGCCAAATACCCTGACCAGCCTGGCCTGGAATATGACCGCCGACGGAATCTACGGAGCCATCCGGCATAACATTTCTAACATCCCCAAGGAAGGTACGCTTTTACTTAAATGGGAATTTGTGACCAAGGACAGCCTATTCCCCGGCGGAATTTACGGCTCGGATATTATGACTGAATTGATTTTACGGCTGGCTGAAAACCAGCGGATGGGCAATACTACCTTAGAAGGATATATGATTGCCCCCCTTTTAAGACAACACTTCCTGGAATTAACTATCGGAGACCAGAAGGACGATCCGGCCGGTGCTTTCAATTCCGTTCAGGAGGAATTGAGACAAGTCAGTCCGGATGACCTTAATCCGGGAGGACTATTGTTCCGGCATCCTACACTTTATCGGGCTGATTTTTTTGATCAGAATAACTTTAGGCGCCTTCTCACAGGAGAGCTTTTGACTGCCGATCCCTCGGCTTATGTGGCCAGCGGAGCCCAAATAACCCACGGCACGCCGGTAAGGATTCTCGGCTTTGCTCCCGGTCCCGGTTATAAGATCAGTCATAAAATCGACGGAATTTTACCGGTTTACGAACCAAGAATATATGCCAAAATCTGCCTACCTATCCATCCGCCGACAAACAGATCTAATATTACTGAATTAAGGAATCAGGTTACAGTAGATAATGTTTTTACTAACTATTGGGTAGATGTTGAAAATCTGGCGGTGGCGATTATGCAGTGGCCGGATTAATTATAATTCCAAATCCTGATGGTAATTTGTTCGGTAACGTTGGCTGAATTTTTCCAGATTGAAAAAATGGGTGGTAGTTCCGTATTTTTCAACAGTGTATGCTGATGCTACTGATCCCATCCGGCCGCAAATTTCCAGAGGCAATC
Source organism: Candidatus Gottesmanbacteria bacterium RIFCSPHIGHO2_02_FULL_39_14 (assembly GCA_001779205.1). GTDB lineage: Bacteria > Patescibacteriota > Microgenomatia > 2-02-FULL-39-11 > 2-02-FULL-39-11 > 2-02-FULL-39-14. The sequence continues at coordinate 11,269 of MFJM01000058.1, read as the reverse complement.
TCCGCAAAAAACCAGCCACAAACCCGGCCCGGTAAGCATCTCCGGCTCCGGTAGGATCAGAGGCGTTTTTAACCTTACAGGCATCAATTTTTATTTTTTTGTGGTTATAACTGACTACCGACCCTTTTTCCCCCAGGGTAGTAATAACTATTTTATCCGGATAATGGGCATGCAAATCACTTATTTTTGTTTTTTTCTCCATGATACCTACCTCATAATCATTGCCGATGATAATCTTTGCTCCGTTAAAAGCCAGCATTAAATCACTCCCGTTCAACCAGGGCAATTGCATCCCCGGATCAAACAGGTAGATTATTTTTTTATTTTGGTATTCCCTGGCAAATTTAAGCATCGACCGGGGATTATGAGGTGCAATAACTGCAAAATCTATTTTTGCGGAAATGTTTTTTACCGAAAGCTGGTCGCTTAAGCTGTCGGCACCGGTGTAAAAACCCCAAATCTGATTGTCCTTGGAATCGGTAATACCAAAGGCAGTAGAAGTGTTAAAACGGCTTAAAATTTTGATATAATTAGTATCTATCTCGTTCTTTTCCAGAAATTCTCTATAAACAGCAAAATCACCGCCTACCATACCCAAGATGCCCGTTTTTATGCCAAGTAATGACAGGCTATAAGCAATGTTGCCTGCTGTACCGCCAAATCCTTTCCTGATATTGTCAACCAGGAATGAAACATTTAAAAGGTGGATCTTATCCGGCATGATGTGATCGGAGAATTGGCCGGGGAAATCCATTATCTGGTCATAAGCCAGAGAACCGCTAACTATAACCATATTGGTTATTGCTTTCCTTGTCCCAGAAGTCCCTGTAATCCGCCAGAAATTTCGGTCAGTTTTTTGGCTGCAATCTCCTGGGATTTGCGGATAGCCTCGGCTATGGCTTCTTTAACCCGATAATGCTCCTCTCCATCAATTGACAGCTCCTTTATTTTCTGATCCCCGCTCATGACAACGCGGACACCGTTTTTTTCGATAACGACTTCTTCCTGTGAAAGTGCCGCCTGCATTTTCATTGCCTGATCTCTCATTGATTTTAAATCTCCCAGAGTTTTGAAAGGATTAAACATATCTGATCCTCCTTATATAATCAATTTTAATAAAATTATTTATATTCTACTTTATTTTATTTTCTTTCACACCATTCAACTACGGCCGTTTCCAAGGGCAGTTCCGGCCGGCTGGCCATCCTCATCTCCATGTAAGTATCACTGAATAATTTAAACAGTAAATTCAGTTCTTTTAGGGAAAACAGATTTCTCAACTCTTTGGCTAAATTATCCTGTTTGATCTGATGCATATCCAAAAGAATTGCCTGTAACCGGTCTAATATACCGGTTACAAATAAGCGGAAATCAGATCCCTTATCAGCCATTTCCACGATCGCCGATAGAAGTTCCTTAGTCTTTTTTCGCGAGAGGTCAAGAAGAAATTTTTCCGGGGTAACCGTATCTATGCCCAGCATTTCACGTGCATTTTTTATTGTAATAGCACCTTGATTAACTGCCTGTTCCAGTAATTTCGTCGCATCCCTGAATGAACCGTCAGCATATTCGGCAATTAAATCAATAACTTCCGTTTCCAATTTAAATTTTTCTCCGCTAATTATCCTGTTTAAAGCTTGTTTTAATTCCTCATTAGTTGCCCGGTGAAAATTTAATCTGGTTGAGCGGGATATGATAGTTTCAGGAAGTTTCTCCGCTTCAGTCGTGGCTAAAATGAATACGGCATGACTGGGCGGCTCTTCCAAAGTTTTTAACAGGGCATTAAAAGCATCATTAGTCAGCATATGAACTTCATCGATAATATAGACTTTGTACTTAGCCGTAACCGGAACCAATTTTATCTTTTCCCGCAGATCTCTGATTTCGTCAATTCCCCGATTTGAAGCGGCATCAATTTCCATTACGTCCAAATGCCGGCCCTCAGTAATAGCCGTACATGATTCACATTTATTGCACGGCTCCATGTCTCTGCTTTGAACGCAGTTTAATATTTTGGCAACAATCCTGGCAGCCGAAGTCTTGCCAGTTCCTTTCGGTCCACTAAAAAGATAGGCATGAGGTCTGAATGAAGATAGCAGGGTTCTTTTTAATTTTTCCCTGACCTCCACCAGATCCAGTTCGCTTAATTTTTGCGGTCTGTATTTTCGGTAAAGTACCATCTTAGTCGAGGTTTATTCCCAACAAATGATCTAATCCGTGTAATATCAGTTCATCAATTTTATCGTCAATAAATGTTTCTTCGTTGGATGCCTCTTCAATCACTTGAGGATAGGAAATGACAATATCGCCCAATCTTAAAATATTATCCGGCGGATCGATAAATTTAGCTCTCTCCTCCATGTTAAGAAGCGGAAAAGCCAAAACGTCGGTGGTTTGATTAAGTTGGCGAAATTTCTGGTTTAAAAACTTCATCTGACGGTCTCCGACAACAGCCAGGCTTACTTCGGTCTTTCCTCTAACTTTTTTCTTCGCCAGATATTCCTCAATCCTCTGTCTTATTCTTTTACGGTTCACTTTATAGTGGGAATCGGTTTTGATAAATACCTTAACCATTTTTTACTTATTGTCTGTTTTTAGCTCTTCTTCTGGCTTTTTGTCTTCTGGCTATTTCTTTTTTGGCTTCTTTCCGGACTTCAGCCGGTTTCTGGTAAAATTCTTTCTTCTTGAATTCTAATAATAATCCCTCCGCAATAACCTTCCTCGTAAACTTTCTGATAACCGAATCTGAAGTATCTCCTGGCTGGGCTTTAACATAAACCATTGAATTAATAACACCTCCTTATTTATTACACCCGCCATCCTCCTGCCTTCGTAATCCACCCTCCCAGAAGATGGAAGTGTAAGTGAAAGACTAATTGTCCGGAACCGGGTCCGTTATTAACCACTACTTTATAACCGCTTTTATCAAGACCCAACTCTTGGGCAACAGTCTTGAGTCTTAATATTATACCACCAATTAAATTCTTGTCTCCTTTATTAATTTCCATTAGGGATGAAATATGTTTTTTGGGTATTATCAGGATATGAACCGGTGCTTTGGGATTGATATCGTATATGGCAATTACCGATTTATCTTCGTACACTTTTTTTGCAGGAATTTCACCTTTTATGATTTTACAAAAAATGCAATCAGTCATTTTTTTTAAATACTTCCACAATCTCCCTTAAAGTCAACTTTGTCGGTTTACTCTCCGGATTTTTGATACTGCCGTTAAGTATCATTTTACGGCTGACGTGAAGATACCAGGTCGCCTCCCGATCCATTTTTTTTAATTTATTGTACGAAAGAGTCAAATCAACCCTTGACTCGGGCAGGGCTTTAATTCTGACGTAATCTTTTTTCGGATCGTGCCTGATGGCAATTATGTAACCCCTTCGTAAAGCAATTCTGATGACTTCATCATTAACAGTATCTAAGGCTATTCCCTTCCCCCACTTGGACTTAAAAACAATGCCCTGACTAGCTATTTCCGCCTCCGCCCAAACCTTATTCTGAAAATTTTTATAAATCCCGTCTAATATCAGCATACCTAAATCCAATATTCTCAAATTTTGATCCATATATATCAATTTCCATCCGTCAAGAACGGCCACCATACCGAAATCATAATAATCCGCTGTCGGATTGGGGAAGTATACTTCCCGGAAATGATCGATATCGTTAACCACCTCAACCATTCTCTCTAACGCCTCATCCGTCTTGGTCTCTTTTTTCTTTCCTCTTTGAATTTTGAATTTTGAATTTTGAATTTTCTTTATGTATTCCAATGTTCTCTGGGCCGCGCAAGTGTCCTCAGCAGTCTGGTGGTGGTCTAATTTCCCCATTCCCGTATCCACATGAAGAACTTCCGGATCGCTATCGACGATCTCATTATCCAGAGTTTTTCCCGCCGGTACAAACTTAATTTCCGCCTCTTCCCAACCGGAAAGAAACCGCTTTAAAAGCCAAACAGAAGTAATTGCATCCACATCCGGTGCCAAGTGGGTAACGATAGTTTTCATAGAATGCTATTTTAAAGAGAGATGTAAACTAAAACAAGGCTTAATTTATATCGGTTCCGGCATCCAACAGCCTTTAACATGAAACGGATTATTTTTATAAATTTCTGACATAGAAAGTCCGAACAGATAATATGCTGCAATTCGTGAAGGTAGCATCTTGAGTACTTCCGGATTATATATACCGGATTTAACTGCCCTGGTAATAAAAGGTTCACCGCTAATTTTTCTCCCAAATATTTCTCGAATCCTGTTTGGCAAAGATTTATGTATTCCAAGGGCGACGGATAAAATTTGCTCAGAATTAAATGATGCTATATTAGAATGAGAAAGTATGTTTACAAAAATCTGCTCTGCGTAGCCTATATTTTTAAGTGTCCCAACAGTTTTATCTAATATTTCTCTTATAGATGGCGGTCCCAATTCATAATCGGCTAAGTCCGTCAAATCATCGATTCTCATCAGGGGATTTTTGCTGACTTTATTCCTTTTGCTGATTAAATAAGTATCTAAATTATCCCGCCTGTCAAAAATTCTGACTAGAAACGGCATATAGAACCACATTAAATATCTACCGGAAAAAGGTATCGATTCGGCCACTTTTGAATCATGATAACGTCTCAAACGGCTAAATTCCTGCTCTTCAGTCTCTCCTTCACTTCTTAATGCTTCCAATCCGTTTATAAAATGACCCCGATGATCGCAATCCATAATAAAAGATACTTTTCCCTTAATTTTAAATTTCATTTTTTCTAAATTAATTACTTTACCAAATCTTCGGAAAGTCAACTTATCTCTTATTTTACCGTCAATTAATATCTCTGTTGTCTGATAATCCCCGTAGGGAACCTTCATCCCGTTGCTTAAAGTTCGTCCTGGTTCTAGAAAATCATGTAAAGCAGACATCAATATCAGTGCTTTAGCGGCATCTGGTGTCAACGGAAAAACAGTTAGACCGCTGTTATATAATTTGGAATCGTAAGATATAAAATCCAAAGCTCTATTAACCACTCTTAATATATGAGTAAAAGCCGGTTCGTTTGTCCTGCGTAATCGTCCTTCCATTGCTCTCTCAACAAAATCTAAGACTTCAATAATTTCTTTAGTTGAAAATCCCGTTTCCTCAACAGGTTCTACTCCTTTTAAATCGTTTGATTTTCTTATACCGTAATATTTACCCATTGTCTCAATACGCTGATAAACTTTCTCTTTCATTTCCTGATACGACTCGCAATTTAGGAATATTAACCCTCTAATTACATCTTTATCCAAAATACTGATACTTTTTAAATATTCCTGTTCTTCGCCTAAATATCTTCCCTCATAAAAACCTGGTAAATATTTTTCAAGACTGTCCGAAAACATGGCGATCTGATTTCTCTTAAAAGGATTTAAATCCAAAATATGACCAGGAGTCTGATAATCTTTTATTTTTAATGGGGATGCTTCCGGCCTCATCTTATTTCTAACAGGCAGGAAAAAAATTTAAACTGTTGTGAAAGCCAATTCTACCACAAGTAGCAATATTTGTAGATTGATGTGGTCTACTATTCTGCCAATTCCAGATCAATATCAAGATCAGGTTCCAAATTGCTTTCGGCATCCTGCTGCAACTCCTGTTGCATCTCTGTTATCTCGCTTTCCATTTCTGAAATGTCCTCAGCCGTATTTTCCATTCCTACCGGTTCCTGAGCCTGAGATTGTGTCTGGGTATATTGCTCACCACGGTTAACTATTTGTACTATAGTGATTAAAACCGCAAACATCATCACCGCCAGGAAGGATGCCACCAATAAACTCTTATCAGTCGACAGTTTAAACGATTGATTAGTGTATTGATTATCCATATATTTTAATTATAATGCTGTGTTTGTTACCTCAGGTATGATAGTCGGAGGAATAGTCGGTCTTCTGGTCGGCCGGACAGGTCGCGTTGGCCGTACAGGCCGTGTCGGTCTTCTGGTAGTTCCTATTGATGTCGATTGAAGTTTTAATTCTCTCATAATTTCACCCAAACTGGTCGCTATTATCTTGATATTCTCGCCAATATCCTCAATGTTCTGTTTAATAATTTCCAATTCTGTTACCTGTTTTGTTTCCGCAAGCAAAGTTTCTGTCTGATTTAAATTTTCATTTAATTGGGACAATTTCTCCCGAGCATTTGCAACATCAGCGCCTCTTTCTTCAAAACGTTTCAATTTTTCCTCAAATTTGGAAAGAAGTCCGCTTAATCTATTAAGTCTCTCTTCCAATCTGCTTAAATGATTAAAGAATCTTCTTGATCTAATCTCACCTAAATTTAGAAGAAACAGCCGCCTTCTTTCCCTAAGTTCAACAATAATTATTTTCAATTGCTCAATTGAGGTGATATTTTTCACCTCTTCTTTTTTCCCAGAAATCCAGATAACCTCAGCCTCGATTTTCTCTTTTAATCCGGCAACTACAGCAGGATCATAATTACCAAGCTCTTCTTCGACTTTATTGAGATACACGCTCCATTTATCCAAATACTCGGAAACTTTCTCTTTTGATTTTTCCAGAAATTCCTGCTGTTTTTTAACTACCTCCTGACTTAGCTGACTTCTCACCAGGTTAAGATCACGGAAATCTTTTTTTATCTCTTTAAGACTGCTGGGAGTAGCTGTTTCCTGTCTATACTTTTTAACTGCATCAGAAATTCCCTTAACACTTCCCTGTGCGGAAACAGTCAGCGGCAGAACCAACATTATAGAAAAAATAACCACCGCCGGAAGAATCTTATAAGCAATTTTTTTCATTTCTAAATCAATTATCTTTCCTTTCTTTAAAAATTGTCAAGTTAATAACCTATAGTTGTAATGTTAAGGATTTTTGCTAAAATTCGGGTTTATATGAACGAATCTTTATTGGTGAAAAAAGTACTGCAACCTGATATTGAATTAGTTATCGGTAAACATCCAGAACATATTGATATTTTTGATTCATATAACGCACGTCCTCCTGAAATGAATGAATTATATGATTTGTATCTAACATTTAATCCAGATGTAGCTGAAAAAGTTAGCAATTTTCTGATAAAAGTTGAACAAAAATATACGCTTCCGGATAGACTTTATATCGAAAAAGCATTGAAATTTGCCACAGTCTGTTATCAATTCAACCATCATGCTGAGAAACGCTTCAGAAAAGAAAGGGATCCCAAAACAAATAAACCGATTCCCACTCTGTTCCACTCTTTGGAAATGGCAGAACGTCTGGTAGATGAAGGATCCGGTTTTAAATGGACAGCTATAGCAGCAATTTTACTCCATGATATCCCAGAAGACGTTAAACTGATATTTACAGACAACAACGGGGAGGAAATAATTGAAGGTGACCGGTGGTTTGATACATTATCCTCTGAATTTTTCGATAGCGGTGAATCAGAAATTCTTATTGATCTGATCAAAGGTGTAACTGAAAAACAAATTTCGGATTCTTACAGCGAAGAAGGAATACAAATTCGGGACAGGCTTAAAGAAAC
>MFJM01000058.1:0-3696 GCA_001779205.1 Candidatus Gottesmanbacteria bacterium RIFCSPHIGHO2_02_FULL_39_14 | reverse complement strand
GAAAAAAAGGGAAATATACGGAACAGAAAGAGAATTAATTTATGAGGTCGTCTATAATCTTGAACATATCTTCGAATACGCCTTCAAATCCAAAGAACATCTTCAGATCCTCCTCTTAAAAATCACCGATATTTGGCATAATTTCCAGTCGCCAAAATGGATTAAAGAAGCTAAGATATTACGCGGCAGAATTGCTGCTAGTCTTGCCGAATGGATAGGCTGGTACTCCATGAGAAGCGACATAATTTTACAGTTGGCAGAAGTAACTGATACCACCAGACCTTATGCTCCGCTTTTAAATAGCGAAAAATATATTTTTAAACCAGCGCATTGGGATACTGATACCTCTGAAGAAATAAAAATCGTCAGAAAATTTCTAAATAATAAACTAATTAATAACTGGGGATTTTCAGGTTATGCGTTAATTAACGGTTGGCCGGTAACCCATACCGATACCCGTATAAGTAACTGGCAGGAAACAACTCTTTCACCTCCCGAATTTATTGTAAGGGTGAACCGGGATGAGTTTGCCAGTAATCTGGATAAGATCGGAAAATATGCACATTCAAGAATCTCAACAAGGCTTACAAAATCAGGCGAAATGAGTGTAAACCTCGAAAAATTATCAAATAACTCAAACCGTCTGGTCAATAAATTCGGCCGTATCAGACGAGATTTTATGATTTCTCCCGGAAACAAACCTTCATTTTATCTCAGAATTGAAGATGATTCTCCCTATCTCATTAATATTTTCCAAAACGGTAATACTTATTCAACAGCTGATGTACCGGAGATCAAAGGAATTTTTAATGATAGATTGAAATCTACATCTCAATGGAATACCCATTTATCATCTTTAATCGGCTTTCTTTACGAACCAAATATTGCTATCAGCAGGGGCAAACTGGTAATGGCAGTGATTTATGACGGATCATTATATTTTATTGATGGTCTTATCAATTTTTATAAATTAGCTGAAATATTGGGAATTGAAAACATCCACAAAAGAATAATTACTGATCTTGGAAATCAGGAATTAAAAATAGTTCTTACAAAACCACTTTATGAAAACCGGACTTTTCCTCGACAATCTCATCAATTCTATTATCGGACTATTATTATTAATTAAATATTAAACAGGATAATACTCAGTAAGCCTGTGCAAAGTACCAGCGGTATTTAGCCGCTTTACCGCAATAAATGCACTTACCTTTTTCCTCTGGAGCATCAAGTGGAAGCACACGGCTAGTGGCTTTGGTCTCATTTTTTATCTTAGCCTCACATTCCTTATTTTCACACCAGAAAGATTTAATAAATCCTCTTTTTCCTTTCATAATCTTTTTGAATTCTTGGTAATCATCAACTGTATGAGTGTTCTCTTCAGTAAATTTTCTATGTCTGTCCAGGGCTTCTACCTGAATTTTGTCCAACAAATCGCTAATTTTTTGCACAAAATTAACCAGGTTCATTTTTTCCTTATGGAAAGTATCCCGGCGAAAAACCGTCAGAAACCCCTCTTTTATTTCTTTTTCCCCAATCTCAATTCTTAAAGGAACTCCTTTGACCTCCCAATAGTTAAATCTTCTGCCTACACTATCTTCATACCTCTCATCCATTTCAACTCTTATCCCTGAAATAGAAAGTTCATTTTTGATTTTATCAACAAATATATCTTTCTCCTTCTGATCACTTTTAATGGGAATGGCAACTATTGCCACCTGAACCGGAACAATCCTGGGAGGCAAAATCAATCCGTGATCATCTCCATGAACCATAACTAACGCTCCAATGACTCTGGTTGTTTCTGCCCAACTGGTCTGATGCACAAATTGTTGTTTACCTTCCTTATCCGAATAACGGATATTGAAAACTTTGGCAAAATTATCACCTAATAAATGTGAAGTACCCATCTGAAGAGCTTTTCCGTCCGGCATTAATGCTTCCAATGAATAAGTTGATTGGGCTCCGGCAAATTTTTCCGCCCCAGATTTTTCTCCTGCGATGATCTTAACGGCTAATTCTTCCTCATCAAATTTTTTATAAATATCCAGTATTACCCTGGCAAATGAATCAGCCTCAGCGCTTGTTGCATGAGCTGTATGACCCTCCTGCCATAAAAATTCAGTTGTCCTTAGAAACAGATAGGTTCTTTTTTCCCAACGGATGACATTGTTCCAGACGTTTAAAAGTAATGGTAGATCCCTCCAGCTATTTATCCATTTGGCATAAGCATCATACATGATAGTTTCAGAAGTCGGTCTGACTATTAAAGGTTCCTTTAATTTTTCACCACCGCCTATAGTAACCACGGCTAATTGAGGAGAAAAACCTTCAACGTGTTCTTTTTCCTTATGAAGAAAACTGTTGGGGATAAAAAGGGGGAAATATGCATTTTTTACGCCCAGATTTTTAAATTTCTTATCCAGATAGCTTTGGATGTTTTCCCAAATATTATAGCCGTATGGTCTTATTATCATGCAGCCTTTAACAGGTGCATAATCAGCCAATTCCGCTTTCAAAATGACATCGTTATACCAGTCAGACAAATTTTCACTCTTTTTCTTTAACTCTTTTTTCTCAAACTTCTGCATATTTACAGTTTAATATAATTTTCCACCGATTTCTGCATTATCTTTATCAGGAATAACCAAAATACATTCATGATCACTATCCGGCACACCAAGAGTCAACACTTCCGAAATAACAGGTCCTATCTGCCTGGAAGGAAAATTCACGACCCCCAAAACTTTTTTATTTAATAAATCCTTCTTCTTATAATACTTAACCAGTTGAGCCGATGATTTTTTAATACCGATTTCCTTCCCAAAATCGATTTTCAGTTTATATGAAGGTTTTTTCGCCTGCGGAAAATCTTCTACTTCTATAATTCTGCCAACTCTGATGTCCAATTTAATAAAATCATCGTAAGTTACCATGTTTCATTCACCTCCTTCTAAGATTTTAGCGATTTTCTGTACTTTATCATATCCCCGATCAACACCTGATTTAAGATTTTCAAAAAATTTTTTCTTCTTCAGATGATTTATAACCTCCTCCGTAATTCCCCCGGGAGTTGCTACTTCTTCAACTAATTGGCTAAAACTGATATTCGTTTCCATCAAATGGCGGATTGCTCCCTCAAAAGTAGCCAAAACGATCTGTTTTCGCTTCTTTCGATTAAAACCGTAGGTTTTGGCTACATTTTCCAAATTATCCATAAAATAGCCCACATAGCCTGTTCCGCAACCGGAAACCATACTTAATCTGTCCAACTGCTCATCATCCCGGCAGTCAACTAATATCCCCAGTTTAGACAGAGTTTTCCTTATATTTTTCTTTTCCTCATCATTAACCACTGTATTAAATAGAATTCCGATAACACCAAGATTGTATGCTACAGGGATATTGGGCATAATCCGAACCATCTTATACTTTTCTGTTCCAGCATATTTTTCCAATAAATTCAGACTAGCGCAGGCAGCCACGGAAATAATAATTTTATTCTCCGTCAAATAGGACTTTATTTCCCCAAATACCTCTTTGACTACCTTCGGTTTAACACAGATAAATATTATTTCTGAATTTTTGACAGTTTTTCCGTTTTTACCTGATTTGTTTGAAAGGTAAATATCTTTCCGTTTAACACCGGTTTTTAGTAAACCGCGAAATATTGCCTTCCCTATATGGCCTGCTCCT
>MFJM01000057.1 GCA_001779205.1 Candidatus Gottesmanbacteria bacterium RIFCSPHIGHO2_02_FULL_39_14 | reverse complement strand
GACTGATTGATTATTCTCGCTTTATAAACCCGATTTATCATAAGGCTATACATAAAACCCCGTTTCTTTTATGCGATTCAAAATACATAAAAAATCAGCTTAAAGATCTGTTTCAGGTGACGGCTAAAGTTATTTATCCTCCGGTAGAAGTTCCAAAAAAGGTGCCCCTAAATACTAAAAAAAGCTTTTTTCTCAGTGTGTCAAGGATCAGCCGGACAAAAAATTTAGAATTGATTATCAGCGCATTTAATTATTTGAAATATCCGTTAAAAGTCGTTGGTGACGGGGTTGATGACAGATATAAAAAAGAACTTAAGGATTTGGCTAATAAAAACATTGAATTTTTAGGACATATTGACGACAAAAAATTAGCGGTCCTTTACGGAAAAGCTAAAGCACTTATCTGTGCTTCGGAAAACGAGGATTTCGGAATTTCTGCAGTGGAAGCCCAAGGATACGGGACACAGGTCATCGCTTTTAACGGAGGAGAATTCAAAGAGACTGTTATACCGGGTAAAACGGGTGTTTTATTTAATGAACTAAGCGTGGAATCGTTAGTAATGGCCGTTAAAAAATTTTCAAAGATGCGGTTTAAACCTGATGACTGCTGGAAAAATGCCAGAAAATTTAACAGTGAGAGATTTGACAGAGAAATGAGAAGTTATATTTTAGAAGTTCTATCAAAAACATGGATAAAGAAAAAATAAAATTTATTGTTATAGGATTAATTATTTTTTATTTAATACAATGGTTTGCTCCTAATAAACCGATTTATTTTGCTTCATATGGAATTATAATTTATTTCTCTTATTTAGCCACAAAAAGTGTCATCCGTTCCATTGTCTATACTCTAATTCTTTCATTTTTTTCTGAGACAAGTTTAGCAGCCAGCCTGTTTAAACTTGAACCGGATATTGGTTCTGGTTATTTCATATCTGCGTTAACTATCCTGTCATTTTTACTGTTAATTGCATCATTTGGAAAAACAAAAAGTACTATTCATTGGACCGATTGGATAGCTTTGGGATTTTTACTCTGGAATGTGGTTCTATTTTTCCTGCAACCTCACTCAAATTCTCTTTTTGGAATTTTGACGCTAGGAGAAATGACTATTACTTATTTTCTTTTACGTAGTACTTTGGATGTTAATGATTTAAAAGTAATACCGTTGCTATTGTCATCGATGCTTATATTTCAGTCGATTGTTGCTTCAATACAATTTTTAACCCAGGGAAATGTGGGAATTCTTGCGGAATCCGCCAATGTTGATTTTCCTTTCGGTTTAACCGCGACAGAAGAAGAAGAGCTGTTCAGATCTTCGGGTGCCTCTTATCATGCTAATACATTGGCGATGCTCTTGATAATTCTTATACCGTATCTTTACAGTTTCAAATCGACTTTTACAAATATCATTAAGTTTGTTTGGATTTTCGTATTATTTACTACATATTCACGTATCGCCTGGCTAATAGGGGGAGCAGAGTTTTTATATTTAAATATCTCATCTATGGCTTTTATCTTAAAAAAGAAAATCAATATTTTTCTTTTTATGATATTTTTCATAGCCTTGATTATAATAAACCCCCTTTTTTTAATCAGATTGGAAACTGTTCCCGAGGCACTTAATGAACAGGGATCCTGGGGTGTCAGGATAAAGACCTATCAGGAAGCTTGGCACTTGTTCAGCCAGTCCCCTTTTACCGGTGTCGGAGCCAATATGTATTTAGCTTCGATTTTGGACGACCCTGTCACGGATCTTTATCAGCAGGGTCAGGTGAACGTCTTCAAAAAAATACATAATTTCTTCCTGGAAATTCTGGCTGAAAACGGAATTATTGGATTATCCATAATACTGATTTTTTTAACCGGTGTATTGAGAATGACAGGTCGTGAGAAATTCAAGATGGTGTATTATGCAAAATTCGCTATGATCTCATTTTTGATTTTTGTCCAATTTCATCCGTTATTTCTTACTCCACAAATGCGTTTAATTTATCTTCTATCTGCTATAATGGTGATTCGATGAAGCGAAAGTATAAATTCAGCATTTTGATTAGCGGAAGTTTAATTCTGATAATTACCAGTGTTCTCTATTTTGCCTATTATAGGGTACGGCGTGGTGTAATCCTCTACACAGGTGTATCTTTAGTTAGAACAATCAATATTCAGTCTCCTTATTTTTGGGTTCCTCAATGGGTAGATTCCGCAATCAAAATCTCAGATAAAGATATTAGTCCAATAGGCATGATTAATGCACAAGTTCTTGATAAAGAATCTGTCGAAGCAACAGAATATGGACGTTATGACTACCTACTTCTTAAAGTAAACGCAATACGTGATCGGACCGGTATCTATCTTTTTAAAAACAAACCTTTGGCTGTGGGAAATATCATTCAGCTTCGTTTTCCTAAAACTAATGTTTTCGCATATATTCAGACTTTAGACGAACAAAGACCTATTTCGTCATATAAAAAAGTGCGTATTTTGACCAGATTTAAGGAAATAGAACCTTTCAAGGAATCATGGATAAAAATAGGCAATGAAGTGAAAAACAGTAAAGGGGAAACGATTGCGAAAGTGATAGATAAAACGACTACATTAGCCACAAAAGAAGTCAATACTGCTTCAGGAAATATTGTTGTTGGCACCAATCCGATTAAACGTGATGTTGATGTGTTGGTTGAACTGTTAGTAAAAGAACTTGATGGTATATATTATTTTACTGATACCTATAAAATAAAACCCAATGAACAAGTATTTATACCGTGGCCGACTGGTCATCTGACTCACTATATCTTGTCAGTTGAGCCTTTTTAATAATAAGACAAAGATAACAATAATTGAAGTTAAGCTAACTACGGAACCGATGATGAACGTTGTCGGCAGATAATAAAAAATTACTTCATACTTTCCCTCAGGAAGTTCCATACTTATTAATCCGTTTTTATTTATCACTTTCTTTTCAGTTTTATTAATTAGCGCGTGCCAACCGGGATCATAATTTTGGTTAATAATTATATAGTCATCTGCAGATAGATGAGCATTTAATGAAATATTATTGGGACTCCTGCCTTTTTCGTTTATAATTCCATTATTGTTTAATAAATATAATTCACCTCTATAGGCTGGATCAGTATTACAGTTTGATCTAATATTTATCTTAACAGGTTCATAACAATTGCCGGTTGTTCCCCAGCCGTTTTTAAGATATAAATACTCATCTGAGAAGCTGCTTATTAATTTCGGTTGGTCGATAAAACCGGTATTATCATAATTCAATATTCCGCAGCGCTGTATAAATTTATCAGTTTTGTCTACAATTGGCTCAGAAATAGTAAAAGACTCTTTTATTAACTGATTATTAACTCGCAGCATATCACCGACAGTAAAAAGAATAAAGATTGTAGCAATGACTTTTTTAACTGCCGAATTGTTTAACGCTTGTATCAACTTTTTTACCAAATCATCAAATCCAAAACCAATAAAGACGATTAGTGGAATCATAAAATAGAAGCGATATCTTTGAGCTACTCTCATAAAACGATAGAATGGTAAGCTGTGTAAGAGCCGGTAAAGGCTGGGTTCAATATTTGTCCCGAATGATAACCACAAGAAGATTAAAAAAATAATAAGCAAAGCAATATGTTTCCTGCCTTTTTTAAATATTCCCCATAGGAAAAAAACCACCGGCAAAATACCTAAATACAAAGAATTTTCGTCAAGATTATAATTAAGTCCAACCAGAAAATCCTTTTGGTATAAACCCCACTGCCGGTACAGCTCAAATCCCTGTTGCGGCCATAACACAGTTTTAATTAATGGGAAGAGGCTGTAACCGGAATATTGCTCGTTTAGTGATCTTGATTGTCAAGTCCCCAATTTAGTAGACAGTTAAACAAGATATTATAGGGACGGTCGCGATATTGTATTTTCTGGCATATTCATTAGGTGATACTTGTCCCAACGATTCATGCGGTCTCCGGTCGTTGTAAAAGTTGATCCATTGTTTTGCCGCATCAAGAAAGTCTCCTAATCTGCTGTATTTCCTCCTGTGTACGACTGCAAGTTTAAATACGCCCACAAACCGTTCGGCATACGGATTGTCCGTTGGTGTTCCGGCTCTGGACATGGAGGCAATGAATCCTCTCTCCAATAATGCGGAGAGGGTGATTCCTGCTCCATATTGTTTCCCCTGATCCGTATGCCAGATACTCTCCGGATCAACGACGTCAATCCGCTGAATGGTAGTAACAACCAGTTCTGCTTTCATGCTGTAATCAAATACCAGAGATAGAATCTGCCTGGTGTCTTTTCTAAGCGCAAAACATCCCCGGATACGGCTTCCATCCAACAGTTGAAACTCGAATATATCAGAAAACACGATATTGATCTGTGCCAATTGCACAAATACGTCATTGGCTAAATTGTTAAAGATCACGTCCGATTTCCCCGGATAGTGGTACCGCTTGGTGCGTTTTCTGGGTTTGATCCCGTATTTTTTCATTCACCCGCAGCACTCTGTTTTTCCCGGTTTTTAATATCGGCGCCAGTTTCTTATGTCCCAAGGTGTCATCGTCTTCATTATGAATCCTTTCTATTTCTACTGACAATTGTTTGTCTTTTTGTTCCAGGACTGATTTCCGGTAAAAACTTGCACGGCTTACCTCCAGTGTTCGTACCACCCGACTGACGGTATAGGGGCTTTCAGGCAGGTGTGTTTCTCCGTTGGTCAGCTGATGGGCAAGTGTTACCCGGTCCCGTACCCTCAACCTAAAAGCCCCGGAACTTTTTTTAGTATTTCGTTTTGTACCGTTAACTCTCCGATGATCCGCTTGAGATCATCCGGAGATTCCCCGGGTTTGTATCCGTAGGCTTTTGCTTTTCCTTTCGGATCCCGCTTGTCTGTAAATATGTCTGCTCCTCTGGCTTTGAATTCCCGTCTCCACCGGTTAATCACTGAAGAAGCAATACCATACTTTCTGCTGACTGCTTCAATGGTGGTGTCCCGCTGGATGCTTTCCAGTACTACCTGAAGCTTAAATTCCGGTGTAAAGTGCCGGCGTTGTGATATATCGTTCATAGACTCCTTTCAGACAAAAACGTTTGTAATTTCCTCCTCTATTTACCTGTCTAGTATATCAGGTA
>MFJM01000056.1 GCA_001779205.1 Candidatus Gottesmanbacteria bacterium RIFCSPHIGHO2_02_FULL_39_14 | reverse complement strand
CGGATATGATCTGAATTTATCAGGGGGTCCGGCTGATTGGGATATGGATATTCAGCTAAGACTGAAAGGAGTAAAATTCGGTTATTGCCAAAGCCGTCTCTATCATCACGAAGAGGGATTAACATTTGGTAAAGTGATCAGTAAAAAAAAGACTTATTTTGAAGGATGCCGCCATTACCGTGAGAAATGGAGGAAAAATAATAAAATTTATAAGTCTATTGTCTCTAAGCAATTCAGTCCATATTACAGATATTTTTTTATTTTTTTGGAAAACGGTAAATGGCACACTCTGTTACTGCCTAATTTACATTATTTTATACCCTTATTACTGTTAAAATTATTAACCGGTATCGTTTACTTAAAAGATAATATATCATCATTACTACCCGCATCTTTAAATCGGAATTATGAATAAGAAAATCTATATTTTAGGCGCCGGTAATATGGCCAGGGAAGCTTATTATATCTATAAAGATCTGGGTCTTTCGGATAATATCGCCGGCTTTATCATTGAAGATAAATACTTATCAGCAAAAAGAAAATTGTTGCTGGACAGACCTGTTCTTTCAGCTGCTAAACTGCAGCCCGATAAGAACATGCTGGTCATGGCAGCCATAGGATCCCCGAAAAGAAGAAAACTTATTCAAAAGCTGGAACGAAAGAAAATACAATTTGATACTTTGGTTCATCCTTCCGTTTCCGTTTGGGAAAGTGTGAAAATTTCAGCTGGCTGTCTTATTAGTAAAGGAGTTGTTTTAACCTGTGACATAACTATAGGCAAACATACAATCATTAACATCAATTCTAATATTAACCACGACTGTGTTTTAGGAGATTTTGTAACAATCGGACCGGGCACACATATCGGCGGTAACGTGATTATTGATGAAGGCAGTTGGATAGGCATAGGAACCACCATCATTCATAATCGAAGAATCGGTAAAAAATGTTTTATTGCAGCTGGATCCATAGTCATTAATGATATTCCGGACGGATTTCTCGCTATGGGATTACCGGCCAAACCTATAAGAAAAATGACGGATTCTGATTGGGACAGGTTGATATGAAAAAAATTTCCATCAATGTCACAAAAACTGAACTTCCCAGCCTTGCGGAATACTATCGGTACCTAAAGAAAATCTGGCGGTCATCCTGGATCACTAATAACGGACAATATGTTCAGCAATTGGAGTCCAGATTAGCTGAATACCTGGGAGTTAAATACTTGTTATTAGTAGCCAACGGCACTCTGGCCCTTCAGTTAGCCTTGAAAGTTTTTAAACTCGAGGGAGAGATTATTACTACCCCTTTTACCTTCCCGGCAACCACCAATGCCATTATTTGGGAAGGGCTGACCCCTGTTTTTGCCGATATTAATCCGGAAACATTCAATATTAATCCTGAGGAAATAGAAAAAAAAATTACCCCGCGTACCTCTGCTATTTTAGCTGTCCATGTTTACGGCAATCCCTGTCATCATGACAAAATTAAAAAAATTGCCGCTAGACACCGCCTAAAAATAATTTATGATGCAGCTCATGCTTTTGGAGTAACTTACCATGGCACATCAATTTTGAATTGGGGAGATATTTCAACCTTAAGTTTTCATGCTACCAAGATTTTTTCGACAGCCGAAGGAGGAGCCCTAATAGTTAAAAGCAAAAAGTTGTATGAAAGGCTTAAACTCTTAAGAAATTTCGGGATAAAAAATGAAGAAAAGGTAAAATTGGCCGGTATAAATGCCAAAATGAATGAATTGCAGGCAGCCTTGGGACTCTGTAATCTTGATTTAGTGGATGGAAGAATAGAGAAAAATAAAAAAATTTTTAAACTATACAGGCAGTCCTTAGGTGTAAACCGTCAGATTATGTTTCAAAAATTAATTTCCGCTAAGCATAATTATTGCTATATGCCGGTTTTATTCCCGAACCGGAGAATAAGGGATTCTGTCTATAATCGTTTTTTAAGTAGGGGTATCAAACCCAGAAAATATTTTTATCCTGACCTCACAGCTTTCGACTATATTAAAAAGCTGTCAAACAAAAACCCATTTAGCTCCATGACAATATCGCGGAATATTGCCGGCAGAGTTCTCTGCCTGCCTATTTATTCCTCATTAAAATACGGGGATATTAAAACCATTGTCGGGATCATTAATAAGGAACTTGACGGTTAGTAATCGAATTTGATGATACTTCAAAATTTATATAACTATATTATATTCAAAATTGCCCGATACAGAGCCATATTTTGGAGTTTGTTTATGGGATATGTGGGTAAAGGTGTCTATATATTGGGCGGATGCAGGATTTATCATCCGCAGGGTATCAGAATAGGTGATTACTCGGGTATAAATCATTTTACTGACATCGGTGGTCGGGGAGGATTAATTATTGGCAGATATGTCATGATAGGACCTTATTGTCAGATAATCACGGCTTTGCATAAAAGTACTGATTGGACAACACCTATCTCCAAACAGGGTATCGAAGGCAGTACGGTCACAATTGAAGACGATGTTTGGCTGGGAGCTCATGTCATAGTACTTCCCGGAGTGAAGATAGGACGGGGAGCTATAGTTGGGGCGGGAGCTGTGGTAACCAATGATGTTAGACCATACTCATTAGTTGCAGGTGTACCGGCCAGATTTATCAGAAACAGGTTTCCGGAAAAGATTATTCAAAAAGCCAAAAAGATTGATTGGAGTAAATTCGAAAATTGATGAGACGCGAATCGTTTTAAAGGAATATTCATATTTATGCCCGATAGAATTTTATTAACCGGTGCCACAGGCTTATTCGGTTCCAATTTTGTTTCCAGATTAAAAAAAAACAGCCGTTATCGGATTACCGCTATAAGCAGAAATAAAATATTTAAAAATTCAGCTGACCACCGATTTTTAAAAGCAGATATTACTGATAAAAAAGAAATGATCAGGATATCTGAAAAAGTATCTCCAAAAATAATAATTCATACAGCTTCATTGGGTAATGTCGATTATTGCCAGATGCATCAGAAAGAGGCCTGGTTGGTGAATGTGGAGGGAACACGGAATATCATCGCCGCTGCCCAAAAAGTTAAAGCATGGCTGATTTTTTTTTCGACCAATGCTATTTACGATGGCCGCAAACCTCCTTACGGGGAGGATTCAGTAAGAAAACCCGTTGATTTTTATGGCCGGACAAAGGCAGTCAGTGAAGATGATATCCGCCGCAGCAAAATCTCATGGGTAATTATCAGACTGATGACTATGTACGGCTGGCATCAAAATAGTCAGCGACCAAATCCGGTTACCTGGTTAATAAGTCAGTTGGAAAAGAGCAGATCTGTCAAGGTCGTTAACGATGTCTATAATAATCATTTGTATGTCGGCCAAGCCATTGATGCGGTTTTAAAAGTAGTCGGATTGAATAAGAAGAATGATACCTTTAATATAGCAGGCAGTGGTTGCATCTCCAGATTTGATTTGGCGCTGAAAGTTGCCGATAAATTCCATTTTGACAGGAAATACATCTTTCCGGTAAGCAGCAATTTTTTCAGCCGCTTGGCCCCAAGGCCGCCAAATACCTGTTTTTCAACTGCTAAAATGGAAAGAGAATTAAAGATAAAGCCGATATCTGCTGATGAAGGTTTGGATTTAATGAAGAAGGAGATGGATCCAGGATGAGAAAAAAAGTTGTTATTGTTGCTCATGCGCTGATAGCTTCCGACGGAAAAGCCGTCTACGGGACCGGCTCATCTTTAGAAAGCTATTTGGAAGGTAAAGATGTTGATTATCTGCTGGTAAAACATCCGATTTTCGGAGCATTCCCTACTCAAGTTTCAGGCAGAATTAATAATGGACCATTTTTCTATAAGTTGGAGAGATCAAACAGCCAAATTTTGCCTCTGAAAACCCTGCAGGAAATGATTATAACTTTTAAATTGATCAAAAAATATTTTTCCGGAGTTGATATTTACCTCGGAATCGATCCTTTGAATGCTTTATTTGGTATCTTAATAAAAAAAATAAACAGGATTGATAGTATAATTTTTTATACGGCAGATTATGCTGTAAAGAGATTTGACAATATATTTCTTAATTTCTTCTATCACTTTACAGACCGGTTCGTTATTAAACTGGCTAATGAAGTTTGGAATGTATCATCCAGGATAGCCGCGCTGAGGCTTAAACAGGGAGTGGACAGGCAGCGGAATTTTTTTGTACCCAACTCACCTTTTTTTCATAAGATAAAACGTTTGACTGTGGATCAAATTAATAAGCATGAAATGGTACTGGTATCCACATCACCGAAGTCGACCGATTTTTCTTTAATATTTCAGGCCATCAGGATACTGACTCATAAATATCCCGATATAAGATTAAAAATTATTGGTCTTGCCAATTGGCAGGAAACTTTCAGTCATGAAATAGACAGACTGGCTATCAATAAAAATATTGTCTTCCATAGCCGGATGCCTCATAAAAAGCTGTTAAATATTTTTTGTCGGGCTGCTGTCGGTTTGGCCTTGTATACCAATCAATACAGCTGGACTTATTTTTCCGATTCCATGAAAGCCCGGGATTATTTAGCTTGCGGATTACCCGTCATTATGACTGATATATCCTCGACAGCCAAAGATATCAGAAAATCCGGCGCCGGTCTGGTTATCAGACTGGGAAAAAACGATTTAGTACAGGCAATAGATAAATTGTTCAGTAGTCATAAATATTATAGAAAGTTAAGGATAAATGCCTTAAATTTAGCCGAGAAGAACGATATAGGCATGATTTTAAATTCCAGATTAAGATTATTATGAAAAAACCTTTTTTTTCGATTGTTATAATCACTTATAATCGCTGTAATTTCCTCAAAGCCAATTTAAAGATACTGCTTCACCAGTCATTTAAAGATTATGAAATAGTAATCTCCGACAATGCTTCTACTGATAATACCGCTAAAATAGTCAACTCCTTTAAGGATAAAAATATCAGATTTATGAGAAACAAAGTAAATATCGGTTTTCCCAGTAATATTAAAAAAGCCATGCTGGCAGCAAAAGGGCAATATATTTTTACATTGGGTGATGATGACTTTATTTTGTCCGAAGATACCTTACTCCGCATAAAATATATTCTGGATAAGAAGCAGTATGGGATAGTCCGCTTGAATATATTGGAACGCAATTATTACGGGCCTGGGTTGCAGAAAAAATTGATACATCTTAACAGAGATAAGAAAATAAAGGCGCATTCAAATACCGGTCAGATATTGGATTTTTATAAAGAAGTGGATATCGGCATGATGTCCGGGATCATCTTTAAAAATGAAAATATTATTCCTGATAAATTTATTGATTGTGAAACATATCCCTGGTTTAAAGTTGTCATTGATAATACCAGGAGATACGGTGCTTACTTTTTATCAGACACTTACATGGTAATAACCTGGACCAAGGTAACCAACCATCAACCGTCTTGGGTAGTCAAAAATGATAGGCTTGAATTTGAAACTTATGACCGGGAACTATTCAAATTGATTCCTAATAAAAAAAGAACATTGTATAGATTCAATTACTATAAAAATTATATCAATTTATTTCCCGTGATAAAGCTCTATTCGACCAATAATAACTTAATACAATTTGTGAAAAGACTATTAAAGTTAGAGCCAAAATTAAAGGCCGAAGTGAAATTATGGATTAATCTGATGAGTACTCTTTTGATACCGAAGGTTGTCTGGGTGAAAGTAAGATTGATTTATCACAGCATTAATAATAAGATTGATGGCATACCTGAATTGAATTCCCAGACTAAAAAATATAATTATTTAATGAACCGCTACTATAAATTTCTGCAATCATAATTAAATGTCAAAAAATATTCTGGTTACCGGTTCAGAGGGTTATATCGGATCGGTCTTGGTAGAAGAACTGGTGAAAAACGGCTATTTGGTGACCGGGATAGATAATTGTTATTTTGAGGAATCACGGGACAGATCAAGATTGAAAAATTACCGCTTAATCAAAGAAGATATCCGGAAAATTGACAAGCTGGATTTATCTCCCTATTTTGCCGTAATTCATTTGGCGGCACTCTCCAATGATATCACCGGCGATATTCAGCCCGAGAAAACATTTGAAATTAATTATTTATCAACAGTCAGAATAGCACAGAAAGCCAAGCGTGAAGGTGTCAAAAAATTCCTTTTTTCTTCATCATGCAGTATATACGGAATCGCCAAGAACGGCATCGTTGATGAAACCTCCCGAATCAATCCACTTACTCCATACGCCAAGGCAAAAATAGCTGCCGAGACTGAATTAAAAAAAATTGCCGATAATATATTTTGCGTAGGCTTATTGAGAAATTCTACCGTCTATGGTTATTCACCTAATTTCAGGAATGATTTGGTAGTTAATAATCTGGTTACGGTTGCTTTGGCTACTAAAAAAATAACTATCATGAGCGACGGAACGCCATGGCGTCCATTAATTGATGTTTTAGATCTAAGCCGTATTTTTATAAAATTTTTGGAGGCAAATCCTGCCCAGATTAACAGTCAAGTTTTTAATATCGGCTTTAACGAGAATAATTTACAGGTCAGGAATATTGCCGAAAAAATTAAGGAAGAATTGCCACAGTCAGTTATCATTTATACACATCAGCACGGAAATGACGTCAGGACATACCGCGTCAATTTCCATAAATTCCATAGATCCTTCCCCGAAATTTCACAGCAGTGGCCGCTAGGTAAATCAGTGAAAAAAATGATCGCCAAATTGAATGAAAAGAATTTCAATACCATGGATTTCCGGACGGAAAAGTATACTAGATTGGCGGTCTTAAACAGATTATTAAAATCAAAAGCTCTGGATAAAGAATTTTATTGGACTTCTCATGGCTGAAAACGGCTACAAAATTAAAAGAAAGAAATTTATTCCAGGTGTGACATATGTGCCGGTTACCGCTAAGGTTTTTGACCGGGAGGAAATCAATAATGCAGTCAAAGTAGCCAGAGACGGCTGGTGGACTGAAGGAGAATTTGCCAAAACGTTCGAAAATGATTTCGGCAAATTCATGGGAGTCCGCTATGTAACACTGGTAAATTCCGGCTCCTCGGCTAACCTTTTGGCTCTTGCCTCTCTTACTTCAAAAATTTTCGGAGAAAGAACTCTTAAGGCGGGAGATGAATTTATTACTACCCCCGTTGCCTTTCCCACAACAGTCAACCCCGGCATTTTTTACGGATTGAAGCCGGTATTTATAGATGCCGAACTGGATACTTTGAACATAGATGCTTCAAAAATAGAAAAGGCAATTACCGCAAAGACCAAATTAATAATGATGGCCCATACGCTTGGTAAGCCGTTTAACCTGGATAAAATTAAAGCTTTGGTAAAAAAACATAACCTTTGGCTGATTGAAGATTGTTGTGATGCTTTAGGATCCAGATATAACGGTCAACTGGTAGGAACCTTTGGCGATATATCAACCTATAGTTTTTACCCGGCCCACCAGATGACTATGGCAGAGGGAGGAGCCATCATTACCAATAATCCGGTGATCCACCGCTCCCTTCGGCAGTTTCGTGATTGGGGAAGAGATTGCTGGTGCGATACCGGGAAGGATAACACTTGCCATAAGAGATTTAAGTGGAAAATGGGGGATTTACCATACGGTTATGATCACAAATTTATCTATTCCCAAATAGGTTTCAATCTGAAGCTAACTGATTTCCAGGCTGCTATAGGAGTGGCTCAAATCAAAAAACTGCCTGTTTTTATCCGGACAAGGAAACAGAACTATCAAAAATTATATGAATTTTTTAAGCAGTATGATCGATATTTCATACTCATGAAGACCAATGAGAAGGAAGATCCATGTTGGTTTGGCTTTCCAGTTATTGTCAAACCAACTGCTCCATTTTCCCGGACTCAACTGACTGAATTCCTGGAAAATAATAAAATCGGCAGCCGCAATGTCTTTTCCGGCAATTTGTTAAGGCACCCCGCCTATCAGGGATTACATTACAGAATTTATGGAAAAATGGTCAATGCGGATACAGTCATGAACAGTGCTTTTTGGCTGGGTGTCTATCCGGGGATCGGCGATAAGCAGATAGATTATATGAAAGCTAAAATATCAGAATTTATTTCCTCGTATACATAAAATTCTAAATGGCCCATAGACCTTTTTTTTCAATAACTATTCCGACTTTTAACAGACCCGGGGATTTAAAAAAAGCCATAAAAAGTTTTTTAATTCAGGATTTTTCCGATTTTGAAATTGTGGTTTCTGATAATTCAGAGAACAATGATTCTGAAAAAATCTGCAGTTCATTTAAAGATTATCGGATCAAATATTCACGGAACAAAACCAATATCGGTTTTGCCAGGAATCTTTATAAAGTTATTAAACAAGCTTCCGGAAAATATATTTTTTTATTCGGGGATGATGACCTGATATTTAAGAGCGATTGTTTGAACAATATCTCAAAAATCTTAAAAAAATATGCCTATGGTTATCTGCGGTTGAAAGTCCTCTATCATAAAGACCTGCAATATTTGTTTGATTTCTCAAGTACAGAAAAAATTTACCTGAAAAAAAACAGCAGCAGTTTGACAGCTTTAAAATTTCTCTTCAGCGTTTCCTTTTCCATGATTTCCGGTAATATTTTTCTTAATGATCCAAATTATTCCATACCGGAAATTGAGAAAGCGGCCGATCCGGATTTCTTGATGGAAGCTTTTTGGATTAAATTTATTTATCAAAAGGCAAAAAAATACGGAGCTTTTTATGATACCGATAATATTATTATTCAGAAATGGATTATTCATGAAAAAAATCTTGCCGGAGCCTCCCGAAATACACCCGGAATTTATGACGTCACTGATAATAAAATTTATGTTGAGAAAAGCTGGGACCTGATTTTCACAGAATTAAATTCATGGGAAAAACAGTTATGGATTAAGGAACAGATATTTTTAATGATTCCTCTTTTACCGAGTTTTAAATATTATTCCAGTAATTCAAATTTATTATTATTCGTTAAAAGGATGATTGAATTGGAAAGAAGTTTATTATACCAGCCTCTTTTTTATATGTATCTGGCAATTGCCTTATTTATGCCTAAAGGATTGTGGAACATATTAAGAACTGTAGTGCAAAAATATAAAATTGTCAGAAATCCTCAATTTAATAGTCATTTGGAAAATCTTAAAGACTCATTGAGAGCATTATGAAAAAAAATATTTTAATTGCAGGCTCCAGTGGCTTTATCGGGAAAAATCTTGTGGAATATTTTTCTTCCAAAGTACATGTTTTTGCTCCTTCACATGCTGAGCTTGAGCTTTTGGATGACAATAAAGTTTATGACTACATCATCCGGCATAACATAAACATCATTATTCACGCGGCCAGCGTTGGTGGATTGAGGGGCAGAGCGGAAAATAAGGAAGAAGTATATTTCAATCTCCGCATTTTTTTTAATTTAATTAAAAACTTTTCGAGAGTTCAAAAAATTATTTTTTTCGGTAGTGGAGCTGAATATGATAAATCAAGACCTCTTGTTAATATCAGCGAAACAGACTTTGGCGTGAACATCCCTGAAGATAGTTACGGCTTTTATAAATATGTCTGTTCCAAATATTTGGAAGGCATATCCGTAACACGAATCATCAATCTGCGTTTGTTCGGTGTCTATGGAAAATATGAAAATTATTTCTATCGCTTCATCTCTAATGCTATCGTCAAGAACTTACTACATTTAGCCATTGATATAAATCAGAATGTTTATTTCGATTACTTATACATAGACGACCTGATGAAAATAGTAGATTATTTCATCAAAAATGAAACTAAATCTAATATCTACAATACCTCATCAGCTTCAAGATCTGACCTTATTACCATAGCCCAAAGAATTAATCAGATCAGTACGTACCAGTCACCGATTATAGTCAGGAAAAAAGGTTTCAATAATGAATATACAGCCTCCAATGATAGGTTAAAAAGGGAAATAAAAGATTTAAGATTCACTAGCCTTGATGCCGGAATCCGATCTCTTTATCACTGGTATAAAAAAAGACTGAATTCTGTTCCTATTGATAAGATACGTCAACAGCAGACAGATTTAACCGGTACTGAAGGACTCTAGCGTCCACCATCAATTAATTTCATTGATCTTTATTTTTTTTGCGGTAATTTGCTCGATTGGCGCCACGATCATATTTCCATAAAATTCTTTTCGGGAAAGAAGTGGTGACAGGTCTTCGATTGGCTTACCGAATTCCAGTTTGGGTATAAGTTTCTGGCGTGGTTTAATTTTAATATCGCAAATAACTGGTCCTTTCCAGCGCAAAACCCGCTGAATTACTTTCCTTATTTGATTATTACTGTTAATTGAAAAGGTTTTTATATCGTAGGCTTTTCCTAATTTTATAAAATCCGGACAGGAATACCCTTTACCCGTTGCTTCATGTCTTCCTTCAAGGTATAAATCCTGAAACTGTTTAATAATTCCGTAACCTCGGTTATTTAGGATAAATATTTTTACAGGGAGTTTATAATTGGCAAGGGTAGTGAGTTCCTGCAGATTGATTTGAAAACCTCCGTCGCCGTCAATACAAATAATCTCTTTTTTGCCAAGAGCTATCGAGGCACCGATTGAGGCTGGAAAGGAGTATCCCATGGGGGAATTGCCGAAAGCCGAAAACAGTCTCTGACCTTGTTTGACGGCAAAAGCCTGCATGGTCCAGGTGAGATTTGCTCCTTCATCAGTGATAATGACCGCCTTTTCATCCAACTCTTCAGAAAGAATACTAATGAAGACATAAGGATTCACATATTTTTTCTCCTGATAATAAATCTTTTGAACATTAGGATATTTTTTACGCCAGGAAAGGCTTTTTCTTAACCAAAGATCAACTGTCGGTAGCTGCCTGTTTTTTAGTGCTTTGATTAATTCCGTTAAAAATACTTTGGCATCGCTGTTTATAGTCAGGACTGGTGTCAGCCCTCTTCGTTTATCCAGTTCAGCCCTGTCCGCATCGATCATAATAACTTTTGCAGACCGAGCATAAGTTGCTACTTTTCCGCCCGTCTGGCGGGTATCAAGCCGGGAACCGATACTTAAAAGAACATCGCTGTTCTGGACGGCAAAATTTGCTGCTCTTTCACCGTAAACTCCCTGGGCGCCTAAATATAATGGATGATTTCTGGGAATCAGATCATAGCCGCTCCAGGATGTGATTAATGGATATTTCAATTGATTTGCCAGGGTCAGGATTTCTTTATCTGCTTTGGCTAATCTGATGCCTCCGCCTACCAGAATGACTGGTCTTTCGGCACTTTTTAAGATATCTACTGTTTGCCTGATTTTGTTTTTTAATTCTACTCCGGTATCAGTAAACGGCAGGTCATCAGGGGGGTTGAATCCGGCAATTTCCGCAGGGTTAATTTCAGCTCTCTGGTAATTCATCGGCAAATCTAAAAGAACCGGTCCCGGCCGACCCGATTTGGCTATATAGGTTGCCTTTTCCAGGTAAAACCTGATATTTTCCGCTTTATCCAGCTGAGCGGCAAATTTGGTAATCGGTTTGACTATATCTACGATTTCTGTTTCCTGGAAACCGATTTGTCTGACGCCGCTTGCCCCTTTTTGTTCATAGGTATTGACTTGTCCGGTTATGCAGATAATTGGAATTGAATCAAACCAGGCACAAGCGATACCGGTAACGAGATTAGTCGCTCCCGGTCCGGAAGTTGCCATGGCACAGGCAAATCCCGGTCCCATCCGGGAATAAGCTTCAGCCATCATGGCAGCCGCCTGTTCATGAGCAGTGCAAATATAGCTAATATCTTTCCTGCGGGAAAAAGCATCGACAACGAAAGCAATAGCGCCGCCGGTCATTAGAAAAACATGTTTGATTCCCTGGGAGGAAAGAAACTCTAAAATATAGTCAGCCACCTGCATAGGTAGAATTTTAACCACATTTCTTAATCCAATCAACATTGAGCTTATTGTTTGCCTATTTTTCTTCTGTTATGCTTAAGTAAAATTTTTTTCTATTATGCCTGATAAAATTCAGAATTCGCTATCTGCCAGAATGAGCGTTTTGAAAGCAGAAGGAGCTTATAATGTCTTGACTAAAGCCACCCAACTTGAAGCGGAAGGAAAGCATATTATCCATTGGGAAATTGGCCAGCCAGATTTTCCGACACCTGTTAATATCTCTCAGGAAGCTATCAGAGCTATTAAAAAGGGATTAACAAAATACACCCCGCCATTAGGGATTATGCCCTTAAGGAAAAGAATAGCTCAAGAAATAATTCATTCCAGAGGTCTAGATATTTCAGAAAAGCAAATTGCGGTAACACCCAGCGGTAAGACGGCTTTATTTGTAGCCATGGCCGCCCTTTTGGAGAAAGGAGATGAAGTCATCTACCCCAATCCCGGCTTTCCTTCTTATGAGACCTTAGCCCGCTTTTTTGGCTGCAAACTTAGACCGGTACCTCTTCTTGAAAAAAACAATTTCAGTTTTGATATGAAAATCTTTACGACACTATTTTCTAAAAGAACCAAAGTGATCATTCTTAATTCTCCGGGCAATCCGACAGGAGGCGTCATGTCCCAAGATGATTTAGCGGTCATTGCAGAAGCTGTTAAGAATTCCAATTGCTGGGTGATAACTGATGAAATGTATTCGCGGATAATATATGATAATTTGAATTATCCCAGCTTTTATTCCTATAAACATTTGAATAATAGAATAATTTTAGTTGATGGTTTTTCTAAAACATTTTCCATGACAGGATGGCGCATAGGTTATCTTTCTGTTCCCAAAGAGATTATAGACAAAATTGATTATTTACTGACACATCTGGTCGGCTGTACAGCCACCTTTATCCAATATGCTGCCTTGGCAGGATTGGAAGGGAAAAAGACAGAATTAAACAAAATGATTGCCGAATTTCAAAAACGCAGGAATTTTATTGTTAAGAGGTTAAATCAGATAGATGGGATCATCTGTCAAAAACCGCAGGGAGCTTTTTATGTTTTTCCCAATATCAAATATTTTGGTAAAAGTTCCAAATTTTTAGCCGATTATCTTCTGAGAACTGCCGGAGTGGCTCTTCTTGACGGTACCAGTTTTGGTAAG
This sequence comes from Candidatus Gottesmanbacteria bacterium RIFCSPHIGHO2_02_FULL_39_14, assembly GCA_001779205.1. GTDB lineage: Bacteria > Patescibacteriota > Microgenomatia > 2-02-FULL-39-11 > 2-02-FULL-39-11 > 2-02-FULL-39-14. The sequence goes on along the minus strand of MFJM01000056.1, from coordinate 4,774 downwards.
TTCGGCGAAGGATACCTGAGAATTTCATATGCCACAAATATGGACAACTTAAATGAGGGATTGATCCGGATAAGGAAAGCGCTTGCGAATATTTAATTCTTAGGTTATATATTTCTTTTTTATCAATAATTCCGCTAACAGGATAGCTCCGCCGGCAGCGCCTCTTATGGTATTGTGGGAAAGGGCTATGAATGCCCAGTTTAAATGGGAATCTTCTCTTAGTCGTCCCATAGTTATACCCATACCATTCTCATGATTCCTGTCTAACTTTGTTTGCGGCCGATTTTCATCTTCAAAATAACGGATGAATTCTTTTGGCGCTGAAGGCAGATTAAGCAATTTTAACGGCTGATATTTTTTTACCGCAGATATGATTTCTTCCCTCCTTAGTTTCTTTTTGAACGAAACCGTAACACAAGCCATGTGTCCGTCAGATACCGGAACTCTAATGCAGGTTGCTGCTATTGATGGTAATTTTGCATAGTCAATTCTGTTGCCCTTGACCGTTCCCCAGATTTTCAATGGTTCTTTTTCCGATTTTTCTTCTTCACCCTTAATGAGCGGTATGACGTTATCAAGCATTTCAGGCCAGTTATTAAATGTTTTACCTGCTCCGGAAATGGCTTGAAGGCTGGTCACCCAAACCTTTTGAGGTTGATAATTTTTCAGGGCGGTTAGGATAGAGACATAAGACTGGATTGAACAGTTAGGTTTAACTGCGATCATGCCTTTTTTCCAACCGCGGTTTTTCCTCTGTCCGTCAATCAGTTTTAGGTGATGCGGATTAATTTCAGGCATGACCATCGGCACATCGTCGGTAAAGCGGTGAGCGGAATTATTGGAGACAACCGCAATTTCTTTTTGAGCATATTTTATTTCCGTTTCTTTAATTTTTTCCTTATCCATTTCCATGGCGGAAAATACAAAATCAACATTAGCGGCGATCCGATCAGTATCTTCTTCTACAGCATATAGGGTTATTTTTTTGGCATATTCGGGGATGTTCACATCCATCTGCCAACGTCCGGCTACTGCTTCCTCATAAGTTTTTCCCCTGGATTTGGGAGAGGCGGCCAAACAGGTCACCCTGATCCAGGGGTGATTGGTTAAAAGAGTGATAAATCTCTGGCCTACCATGCCGGTGGCCCCCAGAATACCGGCTCTTAATTTATTCATGAGATTCCTCCTTTAATGATTTTTATTATTTTTAGAATATCGCTAAGAACACCGGCAGCCGTTACTTCAAGACCGGCTCCAGGACCTTTGATGATCAAAGGATGGTGAAAATATCTCTTGGTCCTGATAACGATGAGATTATCAGGTCCCTGTAAAGATCCCAAATCTCCGGACTTTTTGACCATGGTTAAATTGGCGCTCAGTTTGTTTCCTTTGATTCTGGCAATAAATCTTATGGTTTTTCCGGATTTTTTTGCCTCAGTCATTTTTCCTTTGTAAATTCTATCGTATATACTTATCTCTTTTATAAAATTATCTACTGTTAAAGCATTCATTTTTTCAGGATATAAGGCTTGAAGATTAATATCAGTTATTTCCTTATGCATTCCGGTTAGTCGAGATAGAATAAGCAATTTTCTGGCAACATCACTACCTTTTAGATCCTCCCGGGGATCGGACTCTGTATACCCCATCTTTTTAGCCGATAGTATACTTCCGGAAAATGTCATCCCGCTTTCAATTTGGGAGAATATGAAACCTAAAGTGCCGCTTAAACATCCGTTCAACTCAATTATTTCATCACCTGTTTCTATTAAAGATTTAAGAGTCTCAATAACCGGCAGACCGGCACCTACGGTAGTTTCGAAAAAAAGTCGTTGAGCCCCACTTTTTAGGAAATTATTATATATATCAAAATTGAGACATAAAGGTCTTTTATTTGACAGGACTGCGAAACCTCCCTTTTTAAGTGCAGATAAAATTAACTCGGCTGTATTATCCGAGGAGGTAGTATCAATCAGGATAAAGGGTCTTCCGCTATTCATCAGCATATGCACGTTTGACGGTTTGGTTGCCCGCCGTAAAATTTTTTTACCCTGAATAATTTTTTTAAGTGAAGATAACGCCAAGCCATTACTATCAGTTATTTCCCTTTCAGAAGAAAAAACACCAGTTACTTTTAGTGATATCCGATAGGTATTTTCGATATGCTCAATGTTCTTCATTAATATGTTTAGAAATGTTTTTCCTACCTTGCCTGGACCAAGAAGGATTATATTAACAATATTTCTGCTTGGCATGTTATTTAATTAATTACCGTACCGGCTGCTTTCGGATTGATGAAGCTTTTAATATAAATAGGGATTTTTTTTCTGGCAACGGGACGGATTGCTTTATAGAAAATTATTTTAGCTCCATCTTTTGCCATTTTCTCTGCCTGATAATAAGATAATTTAGTGAAAAGGCGAGCCTGCCTGTCTTTAAGAGGATCATCAGTATAAAATCCATCAACATCCTTCCATAAATATAAAGCTTTAGCTTTGATAAGGTTGGCAAGATAAGCCGCCGTCAAGTCAGAACCTCCTCTGCCTAAGGTGGTAGTACAGCCGTCAGCGGCAAAACCGATAAAACCGGTAATGACCGGGATGATACCATTTTTGACAAGCGGAAATAATATTTGATTGATGTGATCCTGGCTTTTCTTATATAACGGGATGGCATTCCCGAAACTGTGATTGGTAGCTAGGACAAATGAGGCATCAATCGGATGAGCCATCATACCATGAGATTCCAAAGCACCGGCGACAATCGGACAGCTTAATCTTTCTCCAAAGGAGACAATATAATCAATTCTGGCCGGTGTTATTTCCTTCTTGGCTGCGTTTCTGACAAAATTTTCTAGTCGGCTGACAATACTGATAAGTTCAGATTCCACTTTAACGGCTTTGGATTTTGATTTGATGACTGAAAGCGAGTTAAAATGCTCTTTTTTTATATCCCCGACTTTTTCCATGGCTGATCTGAATTTTTTTTGTTTAAGGAAATCGGCTACGCAATAGAGATCATCAGTCACACCTTTCATTGCCGAAACAACCACTACGATTTTCTCTTTGGCTGCATATTCTTTAATAATTTGGCAAACTTTGTTTATGCCGTCAGATTTGGACAGAGAAGCTCCTCCAAATTTCATGATGATCATAAAATTTTTTTATACCATTGATATATATCCTTAATTTTTGATGTCAATGAATGCTTCGGTGTCCAATCCAAAACTTTTTTTATTTTAGAATAACTTAAGGACTGATAAGGTATCTCGTTATGGGTTACGTCAATGATTTTATACTTTATATTTTTAGACAAAATTTTTCCGACAAGTTCGGTAACCCTTAATACGGATAAGATCTCATCAGAACCGAAATTAAAAACTTCGCCTTTTACTTTTTCTATATTGGCAGCCAGGCTTATATAACCATTAACCACATCAGTAACGTAAAGATAATCCCTGGTAAAATTGCCGTCGCTCCTGATGACAAAAGTATCATTTTTAACTACCGCTTTCATTAATCCCGGTATGATTCTGGAATAATTGAGATCACCTTCGCCGTAGATATTACCGAACCGGGTTACCACACAGGGAAGATTATAAGTTTTATAATAGGAATTGCTGATTAGATGGGTGGCAGATTTTGATACTTCATATGGGTGATCTCCCAGAAGCGGATCGGACTCCACAATCTTCTTTTTTGAAAGTTTACCATAAGCTTTATCGGATGAGGCGACAATAATACCTTTAACATGAGAATAAAGCCTGGCGCTTTCCAGGACATTGATGGTACCGACTATATTGGTGAACAGAGTTTGTCTCGGATTATAATAGGCCACTTCTACGAGAGGCTGTGCAGCCAAATGGAAAATATAATCTATGCGGAATTTAGTGATGATGTCAAATACCTTCTCAAAGTTACCGACATCTGCCTGAACCATGATGCTTTTTTCATTAAGCTTTTTTGAAGAGAAATAAGACGAACTGGTAATTCTTTGGTAGGTAGTAATAACATTGGCTTTTTCTTTTAACAATGCTTCGATCAAATGAGAGCCGACAAAACCCGTCCCTCCTGTTACCAATATGTTGCTATCGTTAAAATTTACGGCCATACTTTCCAGGGCGGCTTAGGTGAATTCCACAGTTTAATTAAATCAGCCAATTCCTTATAGGTATCCATAGCATACCAGAAGCCTTCATGTCGATAGAGGGAGAGTTGTTTTTCTTTGGTTAAACGGTAAAGTGCCGGATGTTCAGTCTCTCCAGGTCTAATATAATCGAAAAATCGTTTGTCAAAAACCATAAATCCGCCATTGACCCAGTCTTTAAGAACAGGCTTTTCTATAAACCGTTTGACTAAATTTCTGTCCTCAAAGATTTGAACCATGCCGAATTTAGATCTGGGATGAACTCCGGTAATCGTGCCGATAGTTTTTTGCTTTTTATGGAATTTTAATAATAATCTGAAATCCAGATCAGTCAATCCATCTCCATAGGTCACCATAAAATACTTGTCCTTCTCCGGAATATATTTTTGGCAAAGCAGAATGCGCTCTCCGGGCAAAGTCTCCAATCCGGTATCAACAAAGGTAATTTTAAAATTATCCACGTCAGTTCTGTTATCCAAATAGAATTTAGAATGATGTGATTTTGTTTCCAGGGTAAAGTCGGAAGTGAAGGCTTTCTGGTTGAGAAAAAAATCTTTGATATAATCTGCTTTATAACCAAGGGCCAGGATAAATTCATTAAAACCGCAATATGCATAAATCTTCATCA
>MFJM01000055.1:17002-21841 GCA_001779205.1 Candidatus Gottesmanbacteria bacterium RIFCSPHIGHO2_02_FULL_39_14 | reverse complement strand
TATCTACAGAGCCGGGGTCTAACTAAGGCTGATGCCGAAGCCATGATCGTCAACGGTTTTATCGAGCCTATCGTTAAGGAATTGCCTCTTGAATATGCTGTGGAATTAAATAGATTAATTCAGTTGGAGATGGAGGGAAGCGTTGGCTGACAATGAAAAACGACAACATCTTATTAATTGATAAATTGTCGGAGAATAAGACACTTTTTGTCCGGGATGGGGCGGAAAAAACGTTCATAATTTGCCTGATTGATAAGAAAGACCAGAACGATCACCGTCTATCTGTTATTATCAAAGGGAAAAATGCCAAAGTACAGATTTTAGGTCTGATAATAGGTCAGGGTAAACAAAAGATAAATCTTTTTACGCTCCAGGATCATCTAGTGCAAAATAGCGTCAGTGATCTGCTTGTTAAATCCGTTCTATTTGACAGTTCCAAATTTTATTATGAAGGTTTGATTAAAATCGAAAAAAACGCCCAGAAATCAAATGCCTATCAGAAAAATCAGAATCTGTTAATGTCGGCAAACGCCTGGGCGGATAGCCGTCCTAAGTTAGAAATCCTGGCTAACGATGTCCGTTGTACACATGGAGTAACCATTGGTAAAATAGACCCTGAGGTATTATATTACCTTAAAACCCGGGGTCTTTCGGAAAAGCAAGCGGAACATCTTATAATTGAAGGTTTTTTCAAAGATATCCTTGATAGAATTCCCGATCAAAAAATCGTTGATCATTTAACTAAAAAAATTAGTAAAACAGTTGTAAAATTATTAGAAATTAAAAATTAGATAAAGTAAAATATATGGCTCAATATCAAAAAATAGCCTCGATATCTGAAATAACTGACGGTAAGATGAAGGAATTTAAAGTCAACGGTAAAACTATTGTTATAGCCAATGTAACGGGAGAATTTTTGGCTTTTGACGGCATCTGTACTCACGCCCAATGCGCCCTCGCCGGAGGTTTTTTGGATGGATATACGCTGACTTGTTACTGCCATGGTGGCCAGTTTGATGTTAAAAGCGGTGAAGTTTTAAGCCCTCCGCCTGTCAGCCCAATCAATATCTATCCAGTAAAGGTTGAAAGTGACGATATTTTGGTTGAGATCTAAAATATGTTCGATGTCCAAAAAATCCGGCAGGATTTTCCCATAATAAATAAAAAAATAAACGGCAAACCCTTGGTCTACCTTGATTCAACTGCTTCGTCATTAAAGCCGCATCAGGTAATTTCAGCCGAAAATAAATATTATGAAGATTACGGCGTCAATATCTTCCGCGGAGTTTACAGCCTTTCGGAAACTGCAACCGAAAAATACGAGGAGGCCCGAAAAATAGTTGCTGGTTTTATAGGCAGCTCTGATGAAAGGGAAGTAGTTTTTACCAGAAATGCCACCGAAGCGGTCAATCTTGCCGCTTCAAGCTGGGGAAGAAGCAGCCTTAACCAAGGAGAAAATCTGGTTTCTACTGTCATGGAACATCATGCCAATATTGTTCCCTGGCAGGAAATATGTAGGGAAAAAAAAGCAGAGCTTCGCTTTATAGATATAGTTAACCTGGGACAATTGGACCTGGATAATCTGGCACAACTGATAGATCAAAAAACCAGGTTGGTTGCCTTAACATATGTATCCAATGTTTTGGGAACGATTAATCCGGTCAAAAATATAATTAATAATATCAAATCAATCAATTCCCGCACCCTGATTTTGCTTGATGCTGCCCAGGCTGTACCCCATCTTAAAGTCAATGTTGCTGATTTGGGTGCTGATTTTATTGTTTTCTCCGGTCATAAAATGCTCGCCCCAACCGGAATTGGAGTCCTTTGGGGAAAATATGATGTCTTGCAAAATATGCCGCCCTACCAGACCGGTGGAGAGATGATCAGGGAAGTCTATTTGGACCACACTATATATAACGAAATACCTTACAAATTTGAAGCCGGTACTCCTAATATTGCCGGAACTTTAGGTCTGGCCGAAGCTGTCCGCTATTTGACCGGATTAGGCATGAACAATGTTAGAAATCATGAAATAGAAATTGTTGATTACGCCTTAAATCAATTGGGAAAAATAAAAGAAATCACAATTTACGGCCCGATAAAAGCCCGTGATCGGGGAGGAGTCATTGCTTTTAATGTCAAAGGAATTCATCCTCATGACCTGGCCCAAATCCTGGATACGGATAATATCTGCATCCGTTCCGGTCATCATTGTGCCATGCCTCTTCACCAGAGATTGAACATTCCCGCTTCCTGCCGCGCCTCTTTCTACATTTATAATACACGGGATGAAGTAGATAAGCTTGCCGAAGGTATCCAAAAAGCCCAAAAAATCCTAACGACTAAAGACTAACGACCAACGACTAAAATGGACCTCTATCGTGATTTCATCCTAACGCACTATCATCACCCTCATAATTTCGGGCATCTTTCCGACCCCGATATTGATGACAAAAAAGGCAATCCTTTCTGTGGAGACCAGATTAGCGTCACTATTAAATTAACCTCAAACAAAAAAAAAGTTGAAAAAATCAATTTTGAAGGAACCGGTTGCGCCATTTCCATTGCCTCAGCCTCTCTTTTAACCGACTATGTTACCGGCAAAGACATTATATCAATTATGGATTTGAAGAAAGAAAAAGTTATCGAGCTTCTCGGAATTACTCTTTCACCGACCCGCCTCAAATGCGCCCTTCTCCCCCTGGAAACTATTCAGGTTTCTCTTCTTTCACATCTCCGTTGACTTCAGCAAAACTTTGTAACTTATTCCAAGTTTCATCTAGCACTCTTTTAAAAATTTCATAATATCTTTTATTCAATTCATCCTTAACCGGGAAAGAGTCAAAGCCTAATTTAAGAAAATAATGAGATTGTAAATATATTTTTTGGAGTTGGGGTAAGGCTAAGAGTTTTGCTACAATATATTTCCTGTATTTTTGACCGATATTTAAAGCTTTAATCAGATCATTTTTTGCGTCTCCTGTTATTTGTTCCAAAGATTTGCTTTTTCGATTTTTTTCCTGCTCAAAAAAGTTCTTGATAAATTCAATATCATCTTTTAATTGCGGTTTTAATTTATCAGGTAGTTCATTTTCCGTCAGGTTAACCATGATTGTTAATGGTAAAGTAATCTTTGTTCCGTAATCTTTTCCTGATTCTGCAGTTATCTTTTGAGGCATGACATCTTCAATATCGCATACTATTTCGTACAATAAACCTAAATAATTTGCATGATATTTTGATAAATAATTTCCGGCATCTTTTAATCCTGTTTTATTTCCAAAATATTCCACAAACCACGAAAAAGCTGTATTTATACCGTACATCACTCGAAAATGTTCTTCCGGAGTGGATTCCCAGGTTAAATTTCTGCTATCTTCATCTGCTTCAGCAGAAATATCAAGCATATCCAGAAATTTTTCACTAAGATCTTGATCATCCAGAGTACTTTTTAAGACTTTAACAATTGTCCGCAAAGAACTGTTAAGTGTTCTGGATAAACCGTTTTTAGCCAGCATCGATTGTTTCCCTTTTCTTTGGTGTTCTCGGTCAATAATTTGGTCAATCGGTTTTAGTGCGCCTCCAAATGCCATGTGATTTGTTGCTGCCAGAATTTGGGCTATTTTTTTAGGTAAACCGAATGAGTGAGCCAACATTAGAAAAAGATCAGGTTTTTGTTTGTTTTCCGCCATGGCAGCCTCATAATTATCTTTTAATTTCTCCATGCCTTTTCCTGTGAAAAGCCTTTTCAAGGTATTAGCTATTTCTCTGTCAAAAATAATTTCCCAGAAATTATCTGGATCTGCCTCAGCATCTCTAATAGTTTCAACAGCAATAACTTGAGATCTTTCTGAATAAACTTTGAACATAAATCTTTCTCTTAAAGCTTTATTCACATTTAACACTAAACTTTTTTTAGATATATCTAAATCTAATTTAACTCGACCATTCTCCCTATCTTTATCGCCAAATATATACTCAAATCTGTCAAAAATTCCTCTCAATAATCGAAGGCCTACTTTCCAGTCATCCCAGCTCGATTCCATCATATTATCATGTAGACCCAGAACAAATTTTTCAAATTCCGTATCTTCTCCGTATATCAGAATTATTTGAGATAAAAATGCATATAATGGTGGACATTGCTCAAATGATTCCTTATTAAATAAATTATTAGTCCTTAAATGAGTCAGGATTTTTTCTGCTTCATAATCACTTTCCCGAATAATATGTCCGGCAGCTAAGAAAAAAAAGATATTGGAATCTGAACCTAATTCATGTCCGAATATATAATTACCTAACCTTTCTCTTATTGGCCAAGTCCGTCTATTGATTGCCGATAAGGCAGTCCGGACCTTTTCATCTCCGTTTTCTCGGGATATATTACTTAATTCTTCACTGAGGATTCTTGTAAAAGCAGCAGCATTTATCTGAACCGGGAAAGGGTCAAGAAAACTTTTTCGATCATCTCCTATTAGTACATCACTGTTATTTCTTGCTAATAAAACTTTATATGCAATATTTTCCCATAAATAAAATGCATCTGTAATTTTTCCATTTTGCCCAAATATTGCTTTAAAAAAATAACCATTTTTATCTGTCTGGAACAGAGTCCCATAACTTTGCAAATCCCTTCTGACTTGTTCAATCCTTTCAAATAAAAATGCATTAAAATCATAACCGGATCTACTTTCCATATCAAGCAGACTTCCAGACGGAATATTTAGCGGGGTATACCTTAAATTCTCAATTGCATTATTCATAGCGCATTATTCATAGAAACTTAAAATATATCCCTCACCTCGTATTGATTTAATGGAATTGGGAACCAAGAAT
>MFJM01000055.1:2209-16971 GCA_001779205.1 Candidatus Gottesmanbacteria bacterium RIFCSPHIGHO2_02_FULL_39_14 | reverse complement strand
CACCTCGTATTGATTTAATGGAATTGGGAACCAAGAATAATTTTTTTCGGAGTCTTCTTATGATTTGGGCAATTGCCCAGAGTGAGAATTTTTCTGCTTGATTCGGCCAAAGGCTTGTCCCTATTTGATCGTACGTAATTAATTTTCCTATTGATCCGTATAAAATTGACAAGACGACATATTCCTTTTTCGACAGTTTTAATTTTTCATTAAGAATATAAAAATTATGTTTAACTCGGCGCAATCGAAGAGATCTCTCATAACCGCCGGTGGAATACTCGTCAAGCATAGGTTTCATTAAGGGATATCTTGGAGTGCCATCTTTCTTTAAAAAATCCAAATCAATTAACCATTTTCCGGGTATAGTTTTTTGGTATTTTTTAAAATATTTTTTATCTCCTCGAGCTTCTTTTAGAATATTAAGTGATTTTTTAGGTATGCTATCCAATACATTTGATACCCAATATCGGAAAAGATCGTATTTGTTAACTATTTTTATCAGTTTTCTGATACTTTTAATTTGAGGATTATCCTTAAGCAAATAACAATAAGTAGAGATTAATCCGTGAAGTCCGCTGGAATGTTTTAAAATTAAGGCACTAATATTTTTAAAGCTCGTTTTATGAATAATTTCTTGTCTTTTAATATCAGCAAGAATTGTCTTTTTGTTAAATGTTTTAAGAAAATAATACTTAAAATTTGTGAAATGCTGAATAAATCTACGCGTCCAAGGATTGGTCGTCTCCAGAATGTGTGGTTCGGAAAGCAAAATGAAAGATAATTTATTTTTTGAGTAGCGCTCAAGATAAATAAGATTCCGGAAGAAAAATTCATTTTGAGATAGCAATTGTTGCGCGTCAAGTATTACATAGACTAATCGTTCATAAGGGGTCAAGTTTTTAATAAATTCACTTAGCTCCGAATAAAAAGTGAAATCATTCCACTCGGTATTTTTATCCAATCGGTAATGTAATAATTCCGCAGTTTGTGAAAGCCAGTATTTATAAAGTTGTGCTGGAGTTGGTGAATATTTATCCTTAAAGCTCAAAAAAACCAGATAATTATTTTTTTTGGGAAAATATGTATATTTAAATTTCTCTGACAGTATCTGTTCGGCAAATTCAGTCTTTCCTATGGAATCTATCCCTATAAAAATCAAAGTTCCGCCTTTTTCAATCGCTTTGGCAACCGTCTTAAGGTGATGTTGATAAAAATCAAAAAATTGTTTTTGTATGTCCATGATTTAAAGCTTTGTAAAGCCTTGAAATAAATTGCGGTATTATCCTATAAAAATCATTAAATGTCAAAGAAAATGTCAAAAAAGGGCAATTTTTGCTAGTTTCATCAGAAATAATATCAAGCAAACTAATTGATGTTCGTCTATAGTATCAGCGGATTTGTAAGGATTTATTGTTTGTTAAAGGAGGTGATGATTTGTGGATCTGGCGATTAATTTACAAAAAATAAAATATCCTGTCAATTATGTGGATTTGACGGATAAAAAAGATAAGCCGGATTTAAAACTCGTGGGTTTACCTAAAAAAAAGCCAAAAAAAGTCAAACCGGGTAAGGATATCGGGCCGACTGTAGGCTGCTAAAAATTAAACCAATGAAAAAATGGCACAACTTCAGGAAGCATTATCGGGAATAAAACCTGCTCACAATGAACTCGGAATTAGTCATATCGTATTCACTGCTCCTTCGCCTCCCAAATGTTATCTAATTCCTCCACCGAACCCTGCTGATGCCGAACCTGGCAAATTATATACGAAACCTGCAATAATTATTTCTTCTTATCCCCCCGATTACTCTAATCCCACTTGAAGAGAAATCACATATCCTTTATAAATTATTTATGTCGGTTAATCCCTCAGGATCCAGAAAAATTCGCAACTGGACGCTGACTGTTGACCGCGATTTGTGTATCGGTGCAGCCTCATGCATTGCCGTGGCTCCCAAAGCTTACGCTCTTGATAATGAAGCCAAGGCAATTTTCTTGGATACTGCTGATAATGAAACGGACGAAGTTTTGTTAGATTCTGCCAAAGCCTGTCCGACTGCAGCCATTATTATTCACGATGAAAAAGGTAAGCAGATTTATCCCTGAAAAGGATATCGATTTATTCTCCCGACTAAAACTTATTATTTAAATGATAGACATCACTGTAAAAATTGGCGGCGAAGCGGGTTTCGGCATCATGACCACCGGTCTTCTGTTAGGGAAAATAGCTACCCGTTCCGGTTACCATGCCTTCGAATATTCCGAATACCCGTCATTAATCAGGGGCGGCCATAATGTGATAGAAGTCAGAATCTCCGACGAAAAAGTATATTCGCAGCAAAAACAAGTTGATATCCTCCTCTGTCTGAATTTGGAAACTTTCAATAAACACGCTTCAGAAGTAAAAGAAGGCGGCATTATCGTCTATGATACCGAAAAAATTCCTGAGAGCAAACTCAACAAGCCGGACGTCAATTTAACATACGTTCATGTTCCCTTTGTCAGTATCCTTCAGGAACATAAATTATCAACCGTTATGCTTAACAATATAGCTCTAGGCGCCCTGATGCATCTTTTGGGAGCTGATCTTAATATTTTGAATGCCGCCATTGTTGAGAATTTTGCCAGGAAAAACCAGGAAATTATTGATAAAAATATATTAGCTGCCAAGTTGGGATATGAAAAAACACAAAAAGAAATGCCCCAGGGATATAAACTAAAACTTCCCAAATTAAAAAATATAATACCCAGGCTTTATATTTCCGGTAATGAAATGATAGGCCTTGCCTCAATTGCTGCCGGCTGCCGTTTTTATGCTGCCTATCCTATGACTCCCACCTCAGCGCTTCTGCACTACCTGGCATCTCAAGCCCAGAATTGCGGTATGGTAGTCAAACATGCCGAAGATGAAATTTCTGTCATCAATATGGCTTTAGGTGCCAGCTTTGCCGGAGTCCGTTCCATGATAGGTACTTCTGGTGGAGGCTTTGCTTTAATGGTGGAATCGGTTTCCCTGGCCGGTATCACTGAAACTCCCATCGTCATCGTCATGGGACAGCGCCCCGGTCCGGCAACCGGCATGCCTACTTGGACTGAACAGGGTGACCTTCTTTTTGTTCTTCATGCCGGACACGGCGAATTCCCCAAAATACTTTTAGCCCCTGGTGATGTGGAAGAAGCATATAAGTTGACTATAACTGCCTTTAATCTGGCCGAAATTTATCAGACACCTGTTTTTATTATCGGAGATAAATACCTTCAGGAAAGCCACCAGTCAGTTGAAAAATCAATAATAGAAGGATATAAATTTAAAATAGACCGGGGGAAACTTTTATCACAGGAGGAACTTTCTAAATTAACAGAATATAAACGTTATTTGATTACCAAAGACGGCATCTCTCCCCGGGCAATTCCGGGGATGAAAGGGTCTCTCCATCAGGCTAATTCCTATGCTCATGGGGAAGATGGTCACACTTCCGAAGAGGCGGATGTTAGAATAAAACAGGTGGAAAAGAGAAATAAAAAAGCCCAAACATTTCTCATGAATGATTTTCAAATGCCTGTCCTTTATGGGAATAGGCAAACACCTTTAACTCTCATTTCCTGGGGTTCAGTCAAAGCCCCGATATTACAGGCAATGAGTAAGTTTAAAGACAAATTCAATTATCTCCATTTTTCCTATTTATGGCCTCTGGATAAAATTAAAATCAAGTCCCTGCTTTCTACCTTCAAAAAAACTCTTTTAGTGGAAAATAATTCGGGAGCCCAATTGGGTCAGTTATTAACTATGGTTACCGGTCTGGAATTCGAAAAAAAATTATTAAAATATTCCGGTCGCCCGATTTATCCCGAAGAAATCCTTGATAAAATCTCGTTCTCGACTTGATTTCGGATCTAATCACCATGAACAATAACAATTCCATCCCTCCAACCCCCGCCTCACCCAAACCGGTAGCCCCAGTTTCTGAGCATACAGCAGGTTTTAGTGGTTATTTTCCCACTTGGTGCCCCGGTTGCGGCAACTTCGGCATCTGGCAGGCGCTTAAAATGACCTTTAATAAGATGAAGTTCGATCCGGATAGGTTGAGTATCGTCTTTGGGATAGGTTGTTCGGGTAATATGAATGACTTTCTCTGGGCCAATTCCTTCCATGCTCTTCACGGTCGGGCTATTCCCAATGCCATTGGAATTAAAATTGCCAATCATGATTTACCGGTCGTGGTAATTGTCGGAGACGGAGACTGTTATGGAGAAGGCGGTAATCACTTCTTGCATGCTGCCCGTGGCAATCACGATATTACCGTTATCGTCCATGACAATCGGGTTTATGGCTTAACCACAGGCCAGGTAGCTCCAACCGCCTCTCAAGGATTTAAATCCAAATCAACTCCCCAGGGAATTATTGAAGTTCCGGTTAATCCAATTGCTCTGGCTGTCTCCCAGGGTGCCACCTTTGTTGCCCAGGGTTTTTCCGGTGACATGAACCAGTTAGTTGAACTTATTGAAAAGGGTGTGGCTCATAAAGGTTTTTCCCTTGTCAACATCTTCCAGCCGTGTGTTACCTTCAATCAAATTAATTCTTATAATTGGTATCGGGACCGGATCTATAAACTCACCTCGGAAAATCATAATCCCCGGGATCTAAATAGTGCCTGGCAGAAGTCCCAGGAAGTAACGGAAAAAATTCCTCTCGGTGTTGTTTACGATGTGGATAGGCCGACCTATACCGATAGTCTGCCGCAATTATCCGGAAAACCTCTTCTTGACTCGGCTTTAAATATAGATTTAGCCCAGTTTATCAATGATTTCGTTTAATAATTTATTCAATCTTGACATCTAGCAGTCTATTTGTTACACTGCTAATCTATCATGCCGAATGTTGATGATGAAAATAAAATCAAATCTCTGCCTGTAATTCCCATCAGAGACGGAGTAGTCTTTCCCAATACCGAAATTGTCTTAACTTTCGGCCGGCCGCGCTCGCTTCAGGCAATTGAAGCTTCTTCCAATACCGATCGGACTGTCGTTTTAGTCATGCAAAAAACTCCCCATCTTCATGAACCTAATCCCCAGGATCTTTACCAAATTGGCACCATTGCCCGTATCGAAAGGCTTTTAAAAACAGATGGTGAAGTCAATGCCCTGGTAAAAGGATTAACCAGGGTGGAAATACTAAATTACATATCAACCGATCCTTATTTTATCGCCAAAGTCATCGAAGTACCCGACGAGCAAACTAACACCGACGAGATTACCGCCTTGGTGAATCACATCACTGCTGAATTAAAAAAAGCAGTTAATTTGGGTAAATCCGTTGATTTTCTCTCCTTTATGAATATCATGTCAGGCCTTACCCCGTCAGAATTTTCCAATCATGTAGCTTCAGTCTTGGATATCAAGCCAACCGAAAAACAGCTTTTGCTGGAAACCAGAGGTGTCAAGGATCGGTTAGCCAGGATTTCTGAATATCTTGCCCATGAAACAAAAATCCTGGAAATCGAAAGAAAAATAGCCAGTAAGACTCAGGAAAAATTCGACAAAAGCGTTAAGGAAGCCGTCCTTCGTGAACGCTTAAAAACAATTGAAAAAGAATTAGGCGAAGAAGGCGAGAGTAAGGAAGTCAGGGAAATGTTGGATAAAATTAAAAAAGCCAAAATGCCCCTCGAAGTCGAAGAAAAAGCCAAAAAAGAATTAAAAAGACTGGCTCAAATGTCCAGTTACAATCCTGAGGCTTCCTACATCAGAACTTACCTTGATTGGTTGGTTGAGCTTCCCTGGGGTCTTGCTTCTCCCAATGACGTTGATATTAAAAGTGCCGCTAAAATTTTGGATGATGATCATTACGGTTTGAAAAAGGTCAAAGAAAGAATTTTGGAATATCTGGCAGTTATGAAATTAAAAAAAGACACCGGTAAAGCAGATTTAACCAAGGAATCTAAGATGCCAATAGAGCAAGCTTCATCTCCCGAACCGGCCAAAAGAAGGGGAGTCACCCCGACTATTCTTTGTTTTGTCGGTCCTCCCGGAGTAGGAAAAACATCACTTGGACGCTCCATTGCCCGAGCCCTGGGCAGAAAATTCGTAAAAATTTCCTTAGGCGGAATAAGAGATGAAGCCGAAATTAGAGGCCACCGCCGGACTTATGTCGGATCGTTGCCCGGCCGTATTATTCAGGGAGTAAAAACTGCCGGAACCAAAAATCCTATCTTCATGCTGGACGAAATTGATAAAGTCGGTACGGACTTTCGCGGTGATCCCTCAGCCGCCCTTTTGGAAGCGCTAGATCCGGAACAGAATCATTCTTTCTCCGATCATTATCTGGAGGTTCCATTTGACCTGTCCGACGTGATGTTTATCACCACCTGCAATGTCCTTGATACTATTCCGCCTGCCCTTAAAGACCGACTGGAAATTATTCATTTTCCGGGTTATACAGAGGATGAAAAATTTCATATAGCCCGTGATTTCTTGGTTGACAAACAGCTTGAAGCTCACGGATTAAATCAGGACACAATATCCTTGTCCGACGGGGCTATTCATTTGATTATCAGAAGATATACCAGAGAAGCCGGAGTCAGGAACCTCGAAAGAGAAATCGCCACCATCTTCAGGAAAGTTGCCCGGGAAGTTGTTGAAGGTAAATTTAAAACGATAGCTGTTAAAGCGGCAGATTTACATAAATATCTAGGTCCGGCTAAATTTACTTCCTATTTGGCCGAAAAACAGGATGAAGTCGGTATGTCGACCGGTCTTGCCTGGACCGAAGCCGGCGGAGACATTCTTTTTATCGAGGTGGCTCTAATGAAAGGTAAAGGCAATCTTCTTTTGACCGGCCATTTAGGCGAGGTTATGCAGGAATCATGTAAAGCAGCCATGTCCTATATCAGAACCAAAGCAAAATTAATAGGTTTACCCGAAAAGTTTTACCAGAATCTTGACGTACATGTCCATGTTCCGGAAGGAGCCGTTCCTAAGGACGGTCCCTCTGCCGGCGTGGCGATCGCCACTGCCCTTGTGTCTGCTCTGTCGAACCTTCCGGTTAAAAAAGATGTGGCTATGACCGGTGAAATCACTTTAAGAGGCAGAGTATTAGAAATTGGCGGAATTAAGGAAAAAGTTATCGCCGCCCACCGGGCCGGTATAAAAACTGTTATTATGCCCAAAACCAATAAAAAGGATCTGGAAGACATCCCCAAATATGTCCTCGATGATCTCAAGTTCGCCTATGTGGACCATATGGATCAAGTCTTGAAGGTGGCTATTGCCAAACCGATTAAACCACAGGAAGAGGAAATTATTCATCCCAAATCCATCCCTCAACCGCTCCTTGCCCGCCTCCCCTCATAATATTGTGTCATGACACTCTCCTGTCAAGGTTTAACCTTGACATAGTTACTTGCCCGCCTGCCCTCATAAATCCGTCACTCCTGAGAACACAATCTGCGATATTCTGGCAATTTTATTTTTAGTTTCCTCTTCATTTTCAATATCGGTTGTCATTACTCCCAGATAATATGGTCTGTCAGGTAAAACTATTATTCCGGCATCATGTACTGTTCTCACCTCGTCCCCTGTTTTATGATAAACAGTAATTGATAAAGGAACCCCTTTGGGAATTCTGTCCTCAAAATCCGAGTCATCCATGAAATCAATCATCTCGCGGGTATATTCCGGTGTCGTAATTTCTCCCTGGTACATTTTTTTGCTTATATTGAATATATCTTTAACCGAGGTTTTATTTGATTTCATATCCGTTTGCGTCATTCCCCAGCCCTCAACCATTTTTTGCACCTCATCCAACCCTACTATCACCGAGGCCAAAAGATAGGCGGCCGTATTATCCGATTTTTCCATCATCAGTCTGGCTAATGTTTTAATGGAATAGGCAGTCCCAGGTTTGTTATATCTGATTGTTCCCGTTCCGTAATCCTGTATGTCCGTAACTTGTGGAACAATAATTTTATCCAGGTCAATAATTCCTTTTCCCGCCGAATAATAGACAGCTGCCAATATTGGAATTTTATTTATCGAAGCTGCCATCATTATCATTTCTTCATTAATGCCGAAATTGTCCCCGGTTGTCAGATCATAAAAATATATAGAATAGGTTCCCGTTGTTTTTTCCAATTCTTTCTCAATTTTATTTTTAAGCTCCGCCACCGGTATTTTTTTATTCTTATTAACTTTTATCTCTTTGGCGGTTAACGCATAACTGTCAATTACCGGGATTATCAGATTATTACCGTTAAGTTTGATAAATAAAGCAATCAAAATTAATCCGGATAAAATAAATAAGACAGATTTTAATTTATGAGGCTTTTTATTTTTTATTTCTAAAGTTTTAGCTATATAATTTTCTCCGAAGATCCCGCTCATATTTGATATTGACTATTTTATCATTCTTTTATCTCCCTATGGTACAATTTCCCAAATGAGCCCCTCAATCGGTATTGTGAGAACCCAACCCTTCCTTTTGAGATCAAGACCAAGCTCCCGCCGCCCCGAAAATGGAGAATAATCAAGAAAAGAGATTTGTTTGGGAAAATAATTTATTCCGAAACGCCAAAATATCATTTTGTCTGATAAATTTAAGGTTTATACTATAAATAAAGTTAAAAAATATGATAGACGTCGAAGGCGTAAGAATTAAATCAACCGGAATAGATTTGCGGAATGATCAGCAACAACTTATTGCTCAAACATTTCTTGACACTATGAAACAGAAAGATGCGGAAATACTTGCAAAACTTACTCCCGCAGAACTTTCGCCAGAAGAATCAAAGAGGTTACAGACAGTTGAAGCGGCTGCAAAAGAATTTCTAACAGCTAAGATAAGAAAATTAGGAATTCCCGCCGAAAATATACACCTCCCTTCAGTAAAATATATTGATCCAAGCGGGGAAGATAAAAAGAATAAGGTAATGCGTTTTGGTTATCATGGTGGTCTATCCATTGTTTGCGTTATTCTTGATCATGCAACACGGGGAGATTTATTTAATGCCTTTTTGGTAACTACTCATGAACTTAGTCATGCATCAACAGCCAAGGAAGCAAGAATTATTTGGAAAGACAAACAGGGAAAGCCGGTTATTGAAAAAGAAAGTATTGCAAGAGGTTTAGGTATAACCGGAGGTCAAGGGGAAGGAATTGGAATCGGTTTGGAAAATGGTTTAGCAATATGCGATGAAGTAGACTTTTGTAATGGTTATCTTAGGGATAAGTTCCCTGCGGATTATCAAAAACGTCTGAAATGGATAGAAAGAATAAAAAAAAGATTTGACTTTATTCAATTAAACAAGTCAGAATTCGGACCGATACCGGAAGAAATCCTTGTTCCTTTTATTTTTAGTCAATCTCCCAAGGTTGGATTTCTTAGTAGACTCGAAGTCCCTATACTTAAAGACGATCTTCTTAAGAACTATATGTTAATCCGGAGAATAGCAGTAGATATCGGAAGAACGCTTGTTTCTGATCAAAATACAGGATTATCAGTAGCAGAGCTTTTTAATTTAGGGAGAACCTATCTAGACAGGCACAGATATGCACGAACTAATGAAGCCCACAGAAAAATTGTAGAGATATACGGTGGCAAAAAAGCCCGGGCAATTTTTCAAGTAGACGATGGAGGAGAAAATATAGATCAGGCAATGAAAATGATTTCCACTAAAGGATAAATTTATAAATTAAAGAATCTATTCCCCAAGCACCCCTTTTTGATAAAAAAAGCAATAAATAACAGGGATTTTACCGGCAAAAAAGTGGTATAATACATTAAACTGCCTGTGTGGCAGTTTTATTGGTAAAAAGAGATATAAATATGGCACTGTCTGATGATTTATTAAGCCCGGCTTTAAGACTTCGAAGTGGTAATCAGTTACCTTCAAATCCACCATCGTTATCTCAATATTTACGACCTATTCCGCCTCAGAATCCATCAATTTTCAGCAATTGGGGACGGTTCTCTTTTAGCTTGGGTTTTAGTCATTTTATTTTTTACATAGATAATTTTATTCTATGGTACAATTTCCCAAATGAGCCCCTCAATCGGGATAGTCGGTTTGCCTAATGCCGGTAAGACTATCATTATAAGATGAGGATTGTATTATGAAAAAGAATCATCAAGAAAAGAAAGTATTTGCTTTTATCGACGCATCCAATCTATTTTATGGTGGAGAAAAAAGCTTGGGCTGGAAAATTGATTATAAAAAACTATTAAAGTACTTAAGAAGAAAATATCGGGTTTCGAAAGCGTTTTATTTCGGTGGAATTGAAATTCACGGGTTTAAATATGATTATGTAAGAAATGAAACAGTCCCTTTACGAATAATTGAGAAAAAAACTTCAGAATATATTAAAAAAGTAAGCAAAAAATTAAATGAAGCAAGTCTTCTTTTGTTATCTAAGCATCTCCAAAGAATAAAGTTTTATTTGAAACTGCAATTATTCGGTTACCAATTATATTTAAAACCGGTAAAACTCTATTATCAGGAAGATGGAACTACTCAGAGGAAAGCCAATTGTGATGTGGATATGGCGTTTCATCTAATGAAGGAAAAGGATCATTTCGGAAAAGTAGTTGTTTTATCAGGAGATGGCGATTTTTTACCTGTTTTGAAATATCTCAAAAAGTCAGGTAAAGAAGTAATCATTTTGGCGAGGGGTCCCAGGACTGCCAGAGAAATACGTCAATTCGCTGGCAGCAATTTTAGGGATTTTGTCAGATTAGAGAAAGAAATAAAATTTGAGGGATCAAAAAAATGAAGCGGACATTCGAAATATCCGCTTCATGTTTAGTATTAATACCTTATCATATTAAGAAATAAAAAACAATGAGCTTCTCAGTCGGAATCGTCGGTTTGCCTAATGCCGGAAAATCAACTCTTTTTAATGCTTTGGCTTCAAAAAGATTGAGTGCCACAGCCGCCCATCCATTTACTACCATCGATCCCCACGAGGCGAGTGTACCTGTTCCTGATGATTATCTCGTAAAACTTTCCCAATTGATTAAACCCCCAAATTCAGTTCCTGCTACCGTAACTTTTATCGATATTGCCGGTTTGATAAAAGGAGCTCATAAAGGAGAAGGATTAGGCAATCAATTCCTGGCAAAAATAAGGGAAGTTGATGCCATTATCCATGTCGTTCGCGCTTTTAAGGATGATAACGTGCCTCATCCGCACAGAGCGGAATTGGGAACAGATGATCAGATTAAAGATGATATTGATATCATCAATCTTGAACTGGAATTGGGCGGTATAACCGGTAAAAAAACCATTTATGTCTTAAATACAGGTGAAATGGATTTAAAATCCGATCATATTTTTACCTTAGAAAATGAAATAAAACATCAATATCAGACGGAAGCGTTAGTGCTTTCCGCCAAGCTTGAGGAAGAATTGATTGATTTTAATCCCGAAGACAAAAAAGCTTATCTCCACGAATTATCAGTCGAAAAAACCGGTTTGGAGAATCTTATTCAAAAAGCTTATGGAATTTTGGATTTGATCACTTTCTACACCATCAAGGGAGGCAAAGAAGTCCGCGCCTGGAGTCTGAAAAAAGGTTCAACCGCCCGGCAGGCTGCCGGAAAGGTCCATACAGATTTTGCCGATAATTTCATTAAGGCCGAAATCATTTCGGTTACGGACCTTCTTTATTTAGGCGGTTGGAATAAAGCCGGTCAAGCAGGCAAAATTAGACTGGAAGGTCGGGATTATCTTATTCAAGACAAAGATGTCGTAGAAATCAAGATCGGTAAATAAATGCTACTCTTCCTAATATTAATCTTAAGTTTTCTCTTCTATGGTCAAACTCTAAATTTTTACTTCATTAGTGACGATTTCTATTATTTAAGTTTCGCTAATTTTAGAAGTATTTTTTTTCCTCAACATTTTTCCCAGCATTATATTCCCCTGTTCTTGGCCGTCCTCTTGATTATTAAAAAAAATTTCGGTCTTAATCCTTTCCCGTTTCATCTGTTAACGGTTGCTGTCCATCTGGTGAATTCCGTTTTTTTCTATGTTTTAGCCAAACAATTATTAAAAGGTTTCCTGCCGTTAATTGCCGTTGCTGTTTTTACTTTCACCTTTCATTCGTATGAAACAGTCTTCTGGATTACCGGTTTGAGCTTATCTCTGATGTTAATGTTTAGTCTTCTCACCTTTAATATATTTTTATACGGGCTGAAAACCGGTAAAAAATCACTCTTATTTTTAGTTAATCTTTTTTCTATCGCCTCAATTCTTTCACATGAATATGGATTTTCGATAATTATATTTATCTGTCTTTATCTGTTAATTTTTACTCGAAAAAAATTTGCTAAGTATCTTTATTTTATTCTCCCGCCCTTCCTGCTGTGGCTTTCCATAACCGTTTGGAAATTAATTTCTGGCATCACCCTGTCCTCCGGAGCAGTCACTCCATATTCATTTCTGACAACAGTTATCAAAACTTTTACCTATCTGCTCCTTCCCTTTCCTTATATTTTGGATAGACTCCATAAGATTCTCATCATAGTTCTTTTTAGCTTATTGCTTATTTTTATTTATGGAAAAAGTTCTAAACCGAAGCTGAGATTATTTCTTTTTTTATGGCTGACTTTCGACATTTTATTAATTGCCGCAACCTCACTTCCTCAAGCCCGCTATTATTACTTCATTTCCGTCCCGGCTATTTTACTGCTGTTGTCAGTAATATCTTCAATTTCCAGAAAAATGGTAATTCTCTTTGCACTTCTTATAATTTTTCAGGGACTAATCTTCTTAACCGGGCAGAAGACCTATTGGTCAAAAACGAGTATGATCACCAAAAACCAACTTAAAAAAATTAGACTGGCCTATTCAGAATTGCCGGCTGATAAAAAGATTTATCTTGTCAATTTCCCCGACAGTCTCAACGGTCCTCCCTGGAATGCTTATCTATTCAGAAATGGCCTTGATTATGCTGTAAAACAACTTTACAGCCTTGATCCGAAGAAGCTCGTTTTTGTCAATTCCGGAACCGGCAAATATTTAAGGTCCGACCCTTATAAAAAATGTCATGAACTGACCAAACTAAGTATTCAGGGCAATAGGATAATATTCTATGAGTAGGTCTTCAATAAATAATTTTTTTATGGTAGGATAAATATCGTTAAGGGGTGTCCTGATGGAAGCGAGCGTCAGCAAGCTTTGATATCGGGACTGAGATCAAACCCGTTGAACCTGATCTGGGTAATTCCAGCGGAGGGATAAAAATGCCAAACTCCACTATTTCCATTCAAGTCTTGCCTCTAAATCAAGATAATAAATCCTCAGTCAGAATTATCGATCAGGTTATTAAGTTAATCAAAAAATCGGGAGTTAAACATGAAGTCGGGCCGCTGGAGACAACCATGGAAGGGGATTTGGGTTCCCTCCTGGAAATTGTTAAAAAAATCCAATATTTGGTAATTAAAAAAGGGGCAGAAAGTGTCCATTCCAATATTAAAATTATTTACAGTCCGAAAGGAGTAATGACCATTGAGGAGAAAGTTAAAAAACATCGCTGACGTTTGCTTATTATTTTCATCACCGCTTTTTATAATTTTCTTCTTATTGTTTTGGGAAATAGCGGTCAATGTATTAAATATTGATAAGTGGATATTGCCTGCTCCTTCTGCCATATTAAAAAGTTTTTATTATTCTTTGGATTTAATTACCTTTCACGCACAATGGACACTCTTTGAGGCTCTGCTTGGACTTATTGTCGGTCTGGTCACAGGTTCAGTTATTGCCGTGATAATGCAATGGTCGGAAACTATAAAAAAAATGATTTATCCATTAATTATTCTTACTCAAACGATTCCTTTTATTACAATTGCACCGTTATTGGTAATCTGGTTTGGTTATACCTTAACAGCTAAAATTATTATTATTGCCCTGGTCTGTTTTTTTCCGGTTGCCATAAACCTGGAGAATGGATTTTCATCTGTAGAATATAATTTCATTAAGTTGATACATTCATTAGGAGGCAACCGATGGCAACTATTCAGTTTGGTGAAATTACCGTTCAGCCTCCCTTTTTTCTTCTCCGGAATTAAAATTGCCGCATCTTATGCAATTCTTTC
The DNA here is from genome assembly GCA_001779205.1 of Candidatus Gottesmanbacteria bacterium RIFCSPHIGHO2_02_FULL_39_14. Taxonomy (GTDB): domain Bacteria; phylum Patescibacteriota; class Microgenomatia; order 2-02-FULL-39-11; family 2-02-FULL-39-11; genus 2-02-FULL-39-14. Next base: position 2,884 of record MFJM01000055.1, on the reverse strand, counting down.
TGCGGTTATCAGCGAATGGATCGGTTCTGACAGGGGATTGGGGATTCTTCTTATACGCAGTTCAAAATCATACTTAACGGATAGGGTCTTTGCTGTTGTCTTGGTAATTTCCCTTTTAAGCATGGTTCTTGTCAGACTGATAGACTCAATTGCTGTTAAATTGCTTCCTTGGTATTATCATAATCAGCTAATGGAGTGGAAGAAAGAAAAATTATGAGAAATAAAATATTAATTTCGTTAATTATTGTTATTTTAGTATTAACTGCCAATTATGGAATTAAAATTGTCAGTCCTAAATCAAATAACCAGAAAACCGAAAAAGTTACTGTACTTTTAGACTGGTTTCCCAATACCAATCACACTGGTCTGTATGTTGCCAAAGATAAAAAATATTTCCAAGAAAATAAAATTGAGATAAAAATTATTCAGCCCTCTGAAGGAGAAAATATCCAGTTAGTAGCTTCGCTTAAAGCCGATTTTGCAGTCAGCTCTCAAGAAGCGGTAACACTGGCGCGGGCGAAAGATATTCCCGTTGTCTCTATTGCCGCTATTATTCAGCATAACACCTCGGCTTTTGCTTCTCTAAAAAAAAGTAATATTGAAAAAGTTGCAGATTTTGAAGGAAAACGTTATGGTGGTTGGGGTTCTCCGATCGAGGAAGCCACCTTAAAAGCT
>MFJM01000055.1:0-2149 GCA_001779205.1 Candidatus Gottesmanbacteria bacterium RIFCSPHIGHO2_02_FULL_39_14 | reverse complement strand
GACTTTTTTACCTCCATCGGCCGGGATAGTGATTTTCAATGGATATTTTACGGCTGGGATGGTATTGAAGCTGAGCGTCGCGGAATTAAGTTAAATCTTATTATGCTCAAAGATTTGCTGCCTGTTTTGGACTATTATACACCGGTAATTATTACTAGCGAAAATCACCTGAATAATAAAAAAAACACGGTTAAAAAATTTATGACTGCAGTTGTTAAAGGTTATGAATTTGCCGTTGATAATCCGCAAGAAGCATCAGAAATACTTATAAAAAACGTACCCGAAATTAATGCGGATTTAGTAAGACGTAGTCAGAAGTGGTTGTCAAGTCAGTATCAGGCAGAAGCATCTCAGTGGGGGATTCAAAAATCTCAGGTTTGGCAAAGATATGCCGACTGGTTATTTGAAAAAACACTTATCGAAAAAAACATCAATGCCGACAAAGCTTTCACTAACAAATTTTTATAAAAGAGCCCCGTTACTTAAAGTAAGTAATCTCTCAAAATCCTATTTCTCCCCAAAAGGGGAAATGCTTCCTGTTTTAGATAAGATATCCTTGAATCTCTACAAAAACGAATTCGTTAGCGTAATCGGTCAGTCAGGATGCGGAAAATCAACACTTCTTGATTGTATTTCCGGTTTAAGCCGGCCGGATCAGGGAAAAGTAAATTTAAACGGAATAGATATTACCGGTTCAATCGGAATGCTGTCTTATATGATGCAGGATGATGTTCTTCTGCCCTGGAGAACATTGGAACAGAATGTCATGCTTCCTATGCAATTAGGAAGGAAATTCAATAAATACGAAGCTCAGGAAAGAATATCCAGATTAGCCAAAATCTTCGGATTAAATAAATTTCTTAATTATTATCCTTATCAACTATCTGGCGGTATGAAACAAAGGGTTTCTCTCATGAGAGCTTGTATCTCAAATAAAGAAATATTGCTTTTGGATGAACCTTTTGCCAAATTAGACTCGTTAACCCGGACGCAGATTCAGACATGGTTTTTGCGGATCTGGCGGAATAATAAATTAACCGTATTAATGGTTACTCATGATATAGATGAAGCCCTGTATCTTTCCAATAGAATTTATGTCTTTTCCGCCAAACCCGCCAAAATAATCGCTGAAATTAATCTTCCTTCAATATCTCCTAAAAATGTTGATAATCTATTAAAACCTCAATACATTTCAGTCAAAAAAAAATTATTGAGTATCCTTCATCTTAACTCTTTAAAATTTGCTTAAAATCCTCTGAAAATTTAAAATACCGAAATGGGAAAAGAGAATCAAGCAATCCCTCGTAAAGCTGCTTTGGGTATTTTTGGAATAATAGGGTCAGCCTTATTTTATGAATTATATGTTCGTCCGAAACTTCCACATTTTTCGCGGGTTTTAGATGCTGTAAATGGAAATCCTGTAAGTTGTTTCATTGAGAATATATCTGAATTAAAAAGTTTTCCTTTCGATGCTATTGCAGTTCCTGGTGGCGGAATTAAAAAAAATGAATTTGGATTAGCCACGCCTAATGAATTTCAGAAGATTAGGTTGGAAGCTGCTGCCATTAAATATATTCAAAAGCAGGCACCGATAATAATCTTGCTTGATGGCAAGTTGGAAGATTCGGGCGATTCTTTAATAAGCAAACAATATTTACAAAATAAAGTGAAAAAATTATCCCAAGGAACAATTCTTTTGCCGGATGAATCAGTAATAATTGAGAATATATCGGTAAATACCGCCACGAATATGAAACAATTAAGAAAATTAGTGGATCTTCATCATTTGCAGCAAGTTTTACTGATTACCAATAACTTTCACGCCGATAGGGCAGAAATTCACGCCTGTGCCTTTGGCATTAATGCTTTATCTCTTCCGGCTGAAAACATCATTATTGATCAATTTCCGGAAAGACAATCTGAACTGGATTTATTTTATCAGGGGCAACCTATTGATAAAATAAAAGAAAAAGAATTTTTGGGAATTGCCGTGTCTTTCTTTGATCCCAATGGGGCTTTATCAACTCGAATTAAAGAATTTACTTTAAATCATTGAAAACTTGTTTGTACAAGTCCAAAACACGGCTCGGAATCACTTCATCAATAATGCCTAATAAATAATGTAGCAAGAAAAAGAGGTATGAGGGGA
>MFJM01000054.1 GCA_001779205.1 Candidatus Gottesmanbacteria bacterium RIFCSPHIGHO2_02_FULL_39_14 | reverse complement strand
AATAGCCCCCCTGTATAAACCGAAGGATAGAATTCCGACGACCAACCAAATCAATAGAACAGTGAAAGCTTTTTTTGTTTTTTCCTGCCGGCTGAAAATTTTGGCGGAAGAAAAGAATAAAATTATGGCAACGGCAATCAATATTTTGGTTATTTCCGCATTTTGAACGACCAAAGGCCGCCAAAAAACGCGGATGCTGATGTCTTTTATGGTTTCCCACCAGCTAGACAGAAATAAACCCGGAGTTGTTTTATTTTGCCGGATAATAAAGCGTAAGGCACCCAGAGAATTGATAAATTGATGACGAAGTTCAAAAAGAATGAAAGGAAAATAGGCTGTAACAAACGAGATAATACCCCAAAGCCAGTATTTGAAGGGAATTGTATTTTTATTAAAGAGAAATATTACCAGAATCACGGGAAAAAACATAAAAGTAACATAGTGCAGTTGAATGAGTATGCCAAGAGATAATCCGGCAAAAATTAAAAAATAAAAACGGCGATCAATTAGGCTGCGTAATATTGAAAAAATCAGAAATACAGCAAAGAAAGGAACTACATTTGGATTCCAGGAGGAGTGACCGTAGATTATGGACAATCGGGATATAGAATATAAAAAAGCAGCCACCAAACCCACCTGGGGATGAAAATAATCAGTTCCAATCCGATAAATTATATAAACAGTAGTAACGGATAATAGGGCTACCATAACCGCCGGTCCGGTGGGATCAAAATTCCAGAGATAAAGAAAGGGTGCCATCAAATAATAATAAATCGGTCCCATATAAATTGAACCGACGCTGGTAATAGGCCCAAGAAGAGTGAATTTACCGTCGAGAAGCATTCTTTTAACAACCAGAACATCGCGGCCTTCATCCCCCAAAAATGTCAAATATTGGTTTATTTTATAAATGCGCATAAAGGCAGCAAGAGTGAGAACCGATAATAAGATAAAAGATCTGGCAGTAATGGGAGACAAATAACGCTTAATGTTCATGGGTTTTCCAGATATAGCGGTTATAGATAAAGTAGCTATAAGGTATAACCAGAAAAAAAACTGCAAAAATCATGGACCAGAACCAGGCTTTTTTCCCAAAAATCAAAGTGCCAAAAAAGACAACAATTCCCTGAATAATAACTGCCCCGATGGAGGCGGCATTAAATTGGATAAATTTGTTAATAAGTTCCATACCTGAGATGACGTGTTTATTGAATGTCCAATAATTATTCATTAAAAAATTAGAGGCAATGGCAGCTTCTGCTCCAACGGATACGGCGATAAATGGTTCAATATTTAAACTAACCAGGAGTTTTGAAAGAAGAGTTTGAAGAATTAACCCTACAATACCTACGACGCCGTATTTAAAAAAACGTTCTGAACGGTCAATTCTTATGATGATACTGCTTTTGATGTATTCGAAGATATCACGGATATAATAACGGTTAAAACCGATTTTAGACACACCTAACCTTCTTTCCTTAAAAGTTACCGGAACTTCGGTGAATTTAACCCCGATTTTGGAGAGTTCGTAGAGGATATGCAATTGAAATGAAAAACCGGCATTTTTCATTTTTACAAGAGGAATTCTATCCAGACAATTTTTTACCCTGATGGCTTTAAAATTGCCCGCATGATCCCTGACTTCGTGAACTCCGGCTACCAACCAGGCAAGGAGTGAATTGGAAATATCATGATTCAATTTCCTGAACCAATTCCAACCAACAACTTTGCTTCCCGCAACGTGTCTCGAGGCAACAACGACATCGAAACCCTGTCCAATTTTTTTAACCAATTTGGGATAATCTTCAGGATCCCACTGAAAATCGGCATCATTAGGTATGACAACATCAGCTTTAACTTTATTAACTGCAAACTGATAGCCGGTAACTAAGGCGCGTCCAAGCCCTTCTTTTTTTTTAAGCAATAAAAAAATATTTTTATTTTTCTGTTGATATTTTTTAACAATTGAGGAAGTCCCATCCGGAGACTGATCATCAACGACAATGACATAATTCTGCCAACTCCGGTATTTGCGGCCGATGCGAAAAATCGTGCCGATCATTAAACCGATATTATCTTTTTCGTTATAAGTGGGAATTATATGAGCAATTTTCATAAATTACGGAAATAGTCTATGGATATTTTTAAGCCTTCATTTAAACTGATTTGGGGATGAAAACCAAGAAGTTTTTTGGCAAGGGTTATATCCGGTTTTCTTTTTTCAGGATCATCCTGGAACCGCTTATTTAACTTGACTATTTTTGATGAAGATCCGGTCAATACTAAGATCAGATCCGCCAAATTTCTAATGGTTACTTCCTCAGGATTTCCCAAATTGAGAATTTTCCCTGTGGTCTGTTTGACCTCCATGGCCTTAATCAGTCCTCCAACCATATCGCTGACATAACAGAAAGAACGGGTTTGACGACCAGAGCCGTATATGGTGAGTGATTGGCCGGAAATAGCCTGTGTTATAAAGTTGGAAATGACACGGCCGTCGGTGACCTGCATATTAGGTCCGTAAGTGTTGAATATCCTGATAATTCTTATATCCAATTTATATTTACGGTAATATTCCATGGTTATAGCTTCAGCGAACCTCTTACTTTCATCATAGCAGGCACGGATGCCGACCGGATTAACGAACCCAAAATATGATTCTTTTTGGGGATGCTCCTGAGGGTCGCCGTATACTTCACTGGTTGAAGCTAATAAAAAACGGCTGCCTGATGCTTTCGACAATTGAAGCAAATTATAGGTACCCAAAGAATTGACCAACAATGTTTCTATTGAATAACGGCGGTATTGAGGAGGACTGGCAGGAGAGGCCAAATGATAAATATAATTAACTTTTTTGTTATTAAAATATCTTAACCATTTATCTTTGGTTATATCAGTCTTAAAAAAACGAAAAGACAAATTTTTTTCCAGAGGTTTTATATTGCTAATGTTTCCGGTCAAAAGGTTATCCAAACAATAGACGAGGTAACCTTTTTCAAGAAGGATTTGGCAGAGGTGAGAACCGATAAAACCGGCTCCTCCTGTTACAAGACATGAGGCATTCTCCATTTGACTTTCTATACCCGTTCCCGCCAATAATTTAAGAGATCTTCCATGGTTTTTTCAAAGGGAATGACCGGCTGCCAACCTGTTTCTTTTCTAAATTTACTGGCATCCCCTATCAAAACTTCCACATCCGAAGGCCGTAGACGGGTTTTATCTTGGACTATTTTAATCTTAGCTTTACTTTTTGATAATAATAGCTCTAAAACCCTGCCGATCTGCCAGCTTTTACCGGTAGCGATATTATAGACCTGCCCGCTTTGACATTTCTGGACAGCTAAATAATAAGCCCTGACCATATCCCGTACATCAGTATAATCACGGCGGGCGTTGAGATTACCCACCAGAACAACCGGTTTCTTTTTTCCCTTTTCTATTTCAGCTATCTGCCTGGCAAAAGTTGATTCGGAGAAAACATCTCCCCTTCTTGGGCCGGTGTGATTAAAACCTCTGGTTCTGATTATCCTCAAACCATAGCTTTCCCAATACTGATAGCCGAGATAATCCATGGCCAATTTGGAAACAGCATAAGGGGACAACGGCCGCAAGGGATTATCTTCCTTAATAGGCAATTCCGAAGGATGCACTCTGCCGTACTCTTCTGACGAGCAAGCGATCTGAATACTGATCGGCAAGCCGCTTTTTCTAACTGCTTCAAAGATATTAACACTGCCGATTATGTTGATTTCCAAGGTATTACTGGGTGAAGACCAGGATGTTTGAACGTAGGACTGGGCAGCCAAATGAAATATATATTCTGGTTCTGTCTCATCAATTACCTTATATAAAGAATGAGCATCAAGAAGATCAGCTTCATGGAGATGAATTTTATTCTGGATATGTTCGATATTATCCGTTTTGCTGCGCCATCTTATAATACCGTGGACTTCAACACCTTCCTTCATCAGAAGTTCAGCCAGATGGCTTCCGGCAAAACCGGTGATCCCGGTAATAAGAGCAATTTTTTTGTTTTTTTTAACCATGTTTATTAATCCTTCCTATTCTCTGCCGATCCCTTTATATATAAAACCCAAATTTTTAACTTTTTCCAGTTCATAAATATTTCGGCCGTCAAACAGGAAATTTTTTTTCATAACTTTTTTAATGCCTTTTAAATCCAACTGTTTAAATTCGTTCCATTCGGTAAGAATTAAAAGAGCATCAGCACCCTCCGCTGCTTGACTGGGACTGGCGGTAAATACCACATTTGTTAAAATCCGGGAAGCATTCTCCATAGCCACGGGATCGAAAGCTTTAATTCTAGCTCCCTTTTTTTGCAGCATATTAATAATATCAATTGAAGGAGCCTGCCTCATATCATCCGTATTAGCTTTAAAAGATAATCCCCAAACTCCTAAAGTTTTACCTTCAACCCCTGAAAGCGTTTTTTCAACTTTATCGACAAAACTTTTTTTAGCATCCTCATTTATTTGATAAACAGCTTTTAACAGCTTAAAATCATAACCCTTTTTTTTGGCAACAGCTATGAGGGCCTTAACATCTTTAGGGAAACAACTCCCACCAAATCCCACACCAGGATAGAGAAAAGTCCTGCCTAAGCGTTTATCTAAACCTACTCCATTTAGAACCATCTCCACGTCGGCACCCACCTTATCACAAATAAAACTTAAAGCATTGGCGAAAGAGATTTTGGTTGCCAGAAGAGCGTTGGATGCATATTTAATCATTTCAGCAGTTTCGATAGTAGTAATCACCCGCTCACCCATGATGGGTTTATGGAGATCCAAAAGAATATCCCGGACTGTTTTACTGTCGACACCGATGACGATACGATCCGGATTTAAAGTGTCGGAGACAGCCGTACCTTCCCTCAGGAATTCCGGACAGGAAGCTATATCGAAGGTAACCTTATCAGCTTTTACTTCTTTGATAATCTTAGCCACCTGGCGATTAATACCCACAGGCACAGTAGATTTGGTCACAACAACGGCATAATTTTTGAGATATTTACCGATTAAACGACTGGCTTTGAAAACGTCCGAAAGATCAGCTTCACCATTATTTTTTGAGGGTGTACCGACACAAATAAAAATTACTTTTGATTGACTAACTGCTTCGTTATAATTTAAAGTGAATTTAAGCCGGCCTGATTGATGGTTCCTTTTAACCATCTCTTCGAGGCCCGGTTCATAAAAGGGCGTAATACCTTTATTCAAATTGTCTATTTTTTCGCGGGTGCGGCCAATAACCCAAACAGTATTCCCCAGATCGGCAAAAACTGCAGCCGTTACCAATCCGACGTATCCATGACCGACAAAGGCAATAGTCATAATAAAATATACGTCCCGATGACATCGGGACTAGAATACTTGGTAAATTAAGAATCCTGCTTTCTTATTTCTTTCAGTCCATCTATAAAGGCGGACATCTTAAGACCGAGTTTTCTTATTTTATCATTTTTCAGGGCTAATTTAAAAGGACGAAAAGCTCTGTTTCTGAAGTACGTTTGTCTGTCTATCGGTATAATTTCCGCCTGAAGGTGATAAACATCCCTGACTAGTTTAACCGCTTCAATGGTGGGCATTGATGAACTGCCTACTAGGTGATAAATTCCCGGCAGATTTTTAGATAAGAAGAGTGAAAGGTTATTGGCGATATCATCTATGAAAGTTGGGGTAAAAATATGATCGGTTAAACCATAAACTTTTTTATTATTTTTCATGGTATCAATCAGACGATGAACGAAATCTTCCCTAACATTATTGCGACTGCGATAAGGGTAGCTGATTCTAACGATAGTGACATCAACATCGCAGGAAGTTAATTTTTCTTCGCCTATAAACTTAGTATAGCCGTACCAGCTGATAGGATTAGGTTTATCTTCCTCGGAGTAGGATTCTTTAGTACCGTCAAAAACAAAATCAGTCGATATATAGATAACCCTTTTGCCAAACTTTTGGGCAGCAGCAGCAATATTTTCAGTTCCAATTACATTAACCCGCCAAGCTTGGCCTTCTTCTGCGAGAAGTTTGTCATCTTCACAAGAATCAACATCAGTCTTGGCAGCCAGATGAAGCACTACACGGGCAGGGGATGCATCAAAGGCTTTTTCTACCTGTTGAATTTGGGTAATATCGATATCTGTGGCTAAACTTAAATCTTCAAAATCGAAGCTATGCGAAAGTAGGTCTCTAACCCTGGTACCGACTAAACCGGACAGGCCAGTGGCTAATACAGGAGTTGTCATAGATCGGGATATTGTTTTTTAAAATATGCCTGAAATTGCCTATTTTTAAGACTCTGCCACCAGGACCGATTATTCTTATACCAATTGACTGTTTTTACCAAACAAGCTTCTAGCGAATACCGGGGTTGCCAACCAAGCTCTCTTTTTATTTTTGACCAATCAATAGCATATTTTCTATCATGCCCGGGCCGATCGGGGACAAAGGTCAATAAATTTTCATTTCCCTGAAGAAGCCTGAAGATCATTTTAATTACAGCTAAATTAGAGACATCTTTTAATAAACCGCCGACACAATAGGTTTCTCCGACACGACCCTCCTTTAACACCAGCTCAATTGCCCGGCAATGATCTTCAACATATAACCAGTCGCGGATGTTTTTGCCATCTCCGTAAAGAGGTACTTTTATATTTTCAATAATATTAGTGATGGTCAGGGGGATAAGTTTTTCCGGATGCTGAAAAGGTCCGTAGTTGTTGGAACAGTTAGTGATGGTTACCGGCAAACCATAGGTATGACAAAAGGACAAAACGAGGTGATCGGCGGCGGCTTTACTGGCAGCATACGGACTGCGGGGATGATAGGGTGTTTTTTCATTGAATTTATTTTTGTCTTTAAGAAGCAAAGAACCGAAGACCTCATCAGTGGAAATATGATGAAAACGTTTAATTTTATTTTTTAAAGCCGCTTTTAACAGGAGATGGGTGCCATAGATATTGGTTTCTAAAAAAATTCCCGGATCGGTTATTGATCTATCAACGTGGCTTTCTGCAGCAAAATGGACGATGATATCGATATCTCTGATTATATTTGATACCAGACGACTGTTACAAATATTGCCTTTGATAAAACGGTAATTAGGTAAATTCGCCACAGAGTTAAGATTAGCCAGATTACCGGCATAGGTTAAAGCATCAAGATTGATAATATTATCCCTTGCATATTTTTTTAACCAATAGATAATAAAATTACTGCCGATAAACCCGGCTCCGCCGGTAATAAGGATATTCATTTTATTTTGGGAAGCTTGAACCAATCGTAATCGATTTGCGGATCATTATGAGGGAGGCGGCCTTCTTCCTGAGGATCGTAAATTCCGGAGGTGACATAAAGAAGTTCTGCTATTTCTCCGATTGCCTTGCAACCGTGAGCTACACCGGCGGGAATTTTAAGGATAATATTGTCAGAATGTTCACCTATGGTAAATTCATTGATAATATTTTTAGTTGAGGAATTTTTTCTCAAGTCACAGAGGGCGACTTTCAGATCGCCTCTGAGGCAATACCACCAATCAATTTGTTTTTTGTGAATATGCCAGGCTTTAATGATGCCGGAATACATATAAGAGTGGGATAATTGGCCGAATCCTTCTTGGAAAAAATTATCCGTTTTTCTAATAAGCTCTTCAAAAAATCCCCTTTCATCCTTGTAGCGGACTAATTTTTTTATCATGACACCCTTAATAACAATTTTATTGTTCACTTTTGACATTTTACCTTTAACATTTGACATTTCTTTCATATCCCTCCTTTATTTGCCCAATATTCGTTAGCCCGGTAAAGAGTTTCGAATGTCCCGGCGTCGGACCAGAAACCTTTTAATTCTACCCACTTAAGCGTTTGGTGGTGAAGGTAAATATTATTGACATCGGTAATTTCAATTTCACCCCTGGCAGAAGGTTTACATTGCCTTATATAGTTAAAGACTAAACGGTCATAAATATAGAGACCGGTAGCAGTGTAATCACTCTTGGGATTTTTAGGTTTTTCCTCAATTCTTACCAACTTCTCCTTATTTTTTTGGTCAAAAACAGCCACACCAAATCGTCTAAGCTGGATCTTACTGGTTATTTTTTTAAGAAAAACGGTTCCCCCGGATTTGAAATGAAAAACATAGGATTTAATCTCGGCGTCAGTTGTATTATCTCCCAGTATGACGGTAATGGGACCGCCGGCAGCAAAATCCTCGCCTAACGATAAAGCATCAGCAATTCCTCCGTCAGCCTTTTCCTGATAGGCATACTCCAGATGTTTGACACCCAGTTCTTTGCCGTTTTTTAACACACCAATAAAATGACCTGCATGAGGACCGCTGGTGATGATTAAAATTTCAGTTATTCCCGCTGAGACCAGTGTTTTTATGGGATAAAAAATCATAGGTTTATTGTAGACCGGAAGTAGATGCTTATTGGTGGCATGGGTTAAAGGATATAGTCTGGTGCCCAATCCTCCAGCCAAAATAATTCCTTTCATATATCGGGTTTTTAGCGCAGTATTGCTCCTCTGATTATAACTATGGAGAGAATAGCTATGAGGCTATATTCTATCACAATACGCATATGCAAATCACCTTTAAGGTAATGATGTATCAAACCCCAAAGAACGTATAGTACGGCAATGTAAATCGAGATAATAAATTGCTGGCGGGGAAAACCGGTATTCAGATAGAAAAGAATAAAGCCGGTTGCAAGGAGCAAAAAAAGGGAGACGTAATGGTAGTAAACGTGGACTTTTTTCATAAAATTGCTCCTATTCCTGTAGCGCCCATTGCCCCTAATAAAGCTAATAAAAACATAACATGAGCCAGACTGTGACCTGAGATCCGAATTGTTCTGTGTTTCCAAATAAATATACTGTCGATCAACAGAACTACCAGCATAAATTCAGCGATATAAATGGAAATTGTACGGTTGAGATAAGTAAACGATTTTACTTGGGCTTTTTGGGGAGCTTGCTGATCTACTGTGGCCGGGGGAGGTGAAACTTGGGTTATTTCTTTAACCTCTTCTTCCTGCCTGTTTACATCGTTGGCGGCTATCAAAGAAGAGCTCCTGGCACCAAACTCCTGGACAACCAGGGTGGTTTCTTCACCGTTAAGGGTGCCGTTCTTGACCGCCAAACCGATCTCGGTATATTCCGGCTTGAGAATATTAGCACGGTGGGTAGGTGATTTTATCCAGGCTGCTACTACATCTTCGGATTTATCAAAGCTTTTGGCCAGATTTTCTCCGGCAAATATATACTGATAGCCGGAATCGGTGATAAATTTCCAGGGAGTAGTGCCTGTCGGAGAAATATGAGCCCAATAATTTTTAGCAAACATGTCAGTTGCCTTCCCTTCGGCAGCCTGGTATAACTCCGGAGAAGAGACAAGAGGTTTCAAACCCGCTTTTTGTCTTTCCAAATTGATCAGGGTCAATATTTTTTCAACAGTTATATCGGTTGCATAACCCAGAACTCCGGGTCCAATATCTTTTACTAATAAATAGAAAGACTGGAATATAAGAAGGAGGAAAATATAAAAAATCAGGAAATGATGATGCAGGGTTTTTGCCCTGTAGTTATTGGTATGGTGAGGAAGAAAATAGTGCCTGAATTTATATGACAGGTAACCGAACATAAAACCATTGTGACAAAATTAAGCCAGATGTTCAACAGTGGTTGTCAAGAGGTTATAATTCGCAGGTGATCTTCGCTTCAGCCAGACAGGTATCCCTGCCTCCGTTGCCAGTTGCCTTATCCAGTCCGTCTCCACCATCCAAGTAATCATCTTCGTTATCACCAAAAAGCTGATCATTACCATCCATGCCAAAAACGCGATCTTTGCCGTTGCCGCCTTCGAGTTTGTCATTTCCGGAATTTCCGTTAATCAAATCATCTCCGTTTGAGCCAATAAGATTATCATTCCCCTGGCCTCCTGAAAGCTGATCATGACCGTTACTGCCATGAATATAATCATCACCGTCATCGCCGTATGCTATATCATTGCCGTTTGAAGCCAATATTTGGTCATTACCCGCATTTCCAAAAATCTTATCATTACCGTTACTTCCCTTGAGAAGATCATTTCCCTCCCCCCCGAATAAAATATCATTACCATTGCTATTATTTATATTGTCATTTCCCGGTCCGCCGATGACACAATCATCACCGTTCCCGCTTTGCACTTTATCGTTACCCTCAAAAGTGTATATCAGGTCATTTTTATTGGTACCGGCAATCTCATCATTACCTTCTGTTCCGAAGACGGGATCATTGGGGAAAGAAATACCCTGACAATCTTCGGGAACGGCAATGGCAATACCAATTCTTAAATCAAAGACTACTTCTGCCTCCTGATAATCATTATCAGCCTGAGGATCGAAAGTAACCTGAACGGTAATTGTTTTCGTGTTACCGGAAGTCAGGTTAAATAAAGAAATTCCATCGGGACCTGAGCTTTGGTTAAAAAATTGGGTTAGCGTTTTTTCGTCTCCGGATCCTCCATAATAAGTATCGCTGGGACTAAAAATTGTGATCAGCAGCTTATCAGAAAGATTTTTTAGTTCGGAAATTTTTATACCCCTGATGCCGACCGGCCGGGTGGTAGAAGCATTATTGGTAATAATGACATCCCGGGACTCCACTTCTCCCGGGGCGAAATTATTGACTACAAATATCGGATCGCCTTCGGCAATTCCCGGTCCCCAATCAACTGATAAATCACCAACAGCCCGGACAGTTGACTGGGAAAACTTAATTCCTTTATTAAGCCCTATGAGAACGGCAATAAAAAGTAGCAAAGCAATAATTTTTATCAGTCGCTTTTTCATAAACTATGAACCCGGTGTTGGCGGATTTGTATCATCAAAATCGTTTGCATCATTTGTGTCATATCCATTCGGATTTCTTTCTAAAGAGTGGCCTTCGGCTACACCTGGACAAGAAACTGCACATCCTGTCAGAAAACCGGAAATATTTCCTTCCCAACTCATTTTGTCAATTTCAACAGTGTTATTTTTTAATGTCAGAATATCACCATCATTTGCTAATCCAAAATTACCACCTATCAATCCAGAAACGGTGAAGATATTTGTTCCAGAAGGGACACTCCAGATATTTTGAAAAGAGGCTGAATCAGTAGCGATAAGTATTAGAAATGATCCTGCTGATAATGATCCAGTTAAACTATCACTGCCATTATTATCTTCAATTGTCCAACTAGTGAGATCAACAGATGATGAAGTAGGATTATAAATTTCTACCCATTCTGAACTATTTTCATCATCTAATGTATGAGAAGCATCAACATCATAATAAACTTCATTAATTACTAAATGATTAGCTATAGATAATGTTGGAGTTGGGAATTCAAGGGAAGCACTGAATGTATTGGAAGAGGAGGCGGCGGTGTCGGAGAAGAGGGCTTGCGAAGTTTGAACATAGAGCAAAGTCGATTCTGTTAAGAAAACAACAAGTAAAAATCTATTTAGATGCCTCATGAAAATGATGCTTTATATTTATTTAGTAATTTCTGTTCGATTTCTTTTTCCAGTTCTTTTTTAATTAGATACAATTCCCAAACGATAAATAAGGCTGACGGACCTATAATCAAACCGATAAAACCGGCCGGCGTTTTGAGGAGTTGGACGACGCTACCCAATAAAGGAATAACCAGAAAGACCCTGCCGATTATTGATTTTTCTTCAACCGGATCACCGTCAGGAGTATTATTGGCGTCACCTTTTACCTGATAAGAAATTCCCTGGGGCTCTCCTATTTTATCGATAATGCGGTGGGTGACTACCTGGCCGCCGATATTGGTAAAGGAAATGATATTTCCCGGCTGATAGGCCGGCTGCTTAAAGCTGAAGACGATACTGCCTTTATAAATTTCCGGCTGCATACTGCCGGAAACAACAACGAATGATCTCAATCCGCCGAAAACAGCAGTCTTGGAAGTAATGAGAATAAAAACCGATAAAATTAAAATAAAAAATATTAAAAATTGAAAAAGTATTTTAATTAATTTCATTTTTAAATTATGTCAAGGTTAAACCTTGGTATTAGATTGTCCCAGCGATCCCAGCTGGCGGAAGACGAAATTTCTCCCGCCAACTGAGACAGAATTTACTGACTTGCGTTTTGATTCATCGCGACGTTTAACGTCATGGTAACTTGGTCACCTTGATGTTGATCTACTGCTTGTATAGGATGTAAACGTCCAGCAATTCTTAAGACATGATCCGCTGTTTGTGTTCCACTGAAAGAAAGACTATCAAAATCGTCTAAAGTTTGATTCTCTAAATCATCCAAATCTATTATTCCATTTGCATTTGTATTGGTTACACCAGGTAGTAAATCGACATCCGGTGTACTATTTCCGTCGGAATCCCAACCAAATGTGGTAATTTCAATAACACTATCCATAGGAACTGTAGATACTGTTCCAGGTCCGCTACCAGCATCAACAACAGAATTAACGAATTGCAACTCAATATGATCGGCAGCTACACTTCCAATATTAGTCACTCTTAAATCTCCAGTAAAAGTATCCCCAGGAGCTGAAGCTAATCCCCATGTTCCAGAAACACTATCTGAATCTTCCTGATCCCCGTCTGAGAGTTGCATATTAAAATTCCCAGCTGCGAAGACGTTGTCATTACTTGCTCCGACGTCACTAAAATAGGCAAAGGTGGCGGCGGAAACGATACCGAGAGTCGCTAGAATGGAGAGCCCGCTTATTAAAATTTTCCTGCTCATAAAATTTTAAGTATTCACCCCCTTTCTGCTAAAAAATTACCATCCGCTGAAGGATGGGGTTTTATAGTAGGCAGAAAATTATCATAACTTATAATATTCCCGAAATGGTTATATTATTTGATATATTGTTTATAACCCTATAACATAATCAGATGAGCGAGTGTCAAGAGAGATTAAAAGTATCAGAAGTAGATAAAAGAAATCGGAGGGGATCAGAATGATTAATTTGTATTTTTTGTGGCGGTGACGATGAGACGTTTGGAATCGGCGTAGCCGGAACAGGTATAAAGCGTCAGAATAGGATCCTCTGTTGGAGCAATGACTTCTGTCTGGCTGGGAAGAACCTCCTTGATATTGTCAACCGTATAGGAATACCATTGATTTTGAGTCATAACAGTGATATTGGCCCCAGTTTTGATGTCTTTGAGAGGTCCGAATAATCCTTGCCGGGCATGAGCAAAGATAACCTGATTGCCTTCGTCATCTTCAGGAAAAGCTGATCCCAAGCCAAACCCCGCTGAATCCGTAAAAACTTCCCAAAATCCATTAACAATTTTGGCTTGCCTGACCGGTAAATCAATATTTAAGGAAGGTATGACAATGCGGATGGGAGGACTTTTCGGTATAGTCTGTTTTTTGGGAGCTTCCAAAAGCTTCTTATCAACACTGACGGGTTCATTGGCAAAGGAAGTAGACAGAGCCTCCCCTGTCTTTTCGTCAACTGTAAAAGGCTTTTCGGGTACGGATTTAGCTTTTTGTGAGGTATAAAAGGCAGCAAAAATTAAAAGTAATCCTCCTACCAAAAGGTAGAGTCTTACTTTTTTCTCCTTTTTTTTAAGGATTTTCTTCAGCGTGACTTTCTTCTGCCTTGAAGAGCGGTATTTACCATGGGAGCGAATTTTGATTTTGCGTACAGAGACAGGCATAATAAACCGCCTAAAAGCATTATATCAGATAGACCAACCTCTTCTCCGGCTGTATAAGAAAGTCCTAAAACAGGTGCGGTACCGGTCTCATAAGGAGGAGCTTCTCCTCCATTAACCCCGTCTTCTCCACCAACTCTTGGTGACCATCCGCAATAATCTCCGGTATATGATTTATCCGAAGCACAGGGATCTTCATCTGTTGTGCTTGAGGTTGGAGCAGAAGTTGGAATAACTTCCGGTCCTCCCTGAGGAGGCGGGGTGACTGACGGCAACCCAGCCGGCGGATTGGTCGGTTGCGGTTGACTTGTTGGCTGAACTTCTTCTGTCGGCAACGGATACTCATTTCTTCGTATAACCGGCCGATTACCACGATCCCACCAATCAGCCACAACTGCGCTTTTTATTAAAAAGCCAAAACTTAAGATGACCATCAAAATAAAGAGTTTAGATGATAATTTCATCAAATCACCTCCCTTCGGCTATGCTCAGGGCTATAGCCTTTTAAAGAATAATTTCTAACAGCATGTTAATATACCTGTTAAAATCGATATTTAAGCGGTGTCTTCTCCTTAAGACGTAAATAATTACAGCCAGGGGAACTACCATCAGCCAGGAATTGTTAACTTTGAGAGATAAACCTCCGATGAGAAGACCGGAAGATTGTGTGGCTTTAACAAAGGTAGTGGTAATAGTCGTTCCACGCAATATTTGCCTGGCCTGACCGATTGATCCGGCTTCCGGCTGATTATTTAATGAACTGGCGGCATACTGATTTTTCAACAAAGTCAATTTGTTTCTCTGGCCAGCCACCTTATAAACTGAATTGACATACTGCTGGGGATAATAATAGTAATAACCATCTCCAGTTTGATTGGGGTAATAATAATTATATGAATAATAGTTATTGGAAGAAGGCTCCGCATTATATTGTTGAGGCAGATCTTCTACTCCGCCAACCGGCAGACTGTCATCATCCAGGGGAGCTATAGTCGGAAGAGGAGCCAATGTCGGCAAAGGAGATATATTGTCAGAATTTTGGTTATTGGAAGCAGTCCCCTGGTAATAACTATTATAGTAGGCTTCTTCCCATTGACCGGTCGGAATGATATCGCCGAGGAAACTGCCTAAAACGTTGACAAAAACAACTACAAATTTCTTGGCAACTACATTAGTATTAGCCATGTTCAAGAGGCTTAAACCAACATTAGCATCACCGGTTTTAATGACGCCGGCACCGGTATTGGCAACGGCCTGATTATCACCGGTGTTGGCATTGGCATTAATATCGTTATTGATTACGGCATTATTGTTATTAGTAACTATCGTCTCTTCGTTTTCGGAAATCTGAGAAACATTGGTAGAGCCCGGTCCGGTTGTTTTATTTTCGGAATAAACGGAAAAACTCTGTTCTCCAAAGCCGCCTGTTTGATTAACAACCGGCAAACTGTTGGAGGCGGTATCTACCCCATAGGGATTGCCAAGTATATGCCCAACCCATTTGCCAAGTTCATTGACAATGACAAGCCACACGACACCTTCTTCATCAACCGTATTGGAATTGGCAACAGTGGAATTGGAAATAGCTGCATCAGCTATGCCGGTCGCGACATAACCGCCGCCGGTATTGATGGAAGCATTATTATTGCCGGTATTGGCGCTAACATCAAGAGTAGAGACAATATCGGCATTATTGGTATTGGTAAACTCAGCGGTAGTATTTGAGGTACTACTGGCATAATTGGTAGAGGCAGGACCGGTATTCTGATTGCCAACTTGTGTGCCTCCGGCGGGATTGTTATTATCAGCATTACTATCCTGAGGCAAGATGATATTACCGGCCAATTCACCAAAAATATTTAAAACGGCAAACAGCCACTGGCTGACATTGATATTAGTATTAACCAGATTGATGATATTGCCAAGAGCGGTAGCATCTCCTGTTTGAATTACACCGCTACCGGTATTAAATGACGCGGAATTATTACCGGTATCGGCGGAAAGATTGATGTCATTATTAATTTTGGCATCATTGCCGTTGACTTCTTTAACAGTAAAGTCGCTGTCTGAAATAGAATAATTTGAAGAAAAGGGGCCGCTTATCGAGTTTTTGGCAACGGTTTCCGAGGCTTGGACAAAAGCAGACAGAGGGGAACCATCGGTAAACTGAAGAGCTATATCGCCTAAGTAATTGCCGTATAAATTAAAAGTCGAAAAAGTGCCTAATCCGGAAATATTGCTGTTTAATTTGTTCAGAAGATTGACCGTGGAAATAACATCTCCGGTAAAGATTTCTCCGTTTAAAGTATTGAGATCGGCATAATTAAAACCGGTTGAGGTCATGGCTTCAACTTTGTTGTAAGTTTCGGCCAAGTTCTTATTAAGCTCTTCCATCTGTCTCCTGATGATTTCCTGTCCGTAATTGGTTGAGCCATAACCGGTTAAGAGATTATAGGGATCGTTTCCGGAATAACTGCCTCCATTTGTTGACTGATCAGAAGAACCGGTGGATCCTGATGATGAAGTCTCTGCCGATGAACTTTGACTGCCTGTTAGCAAAGGATCGAAGGATTGGCCTGTCGGCAAAGGATCGCCTGTTGGCAATGTTTCACCCGTTGGTAATACATCACCCG
>MFJM01000053.1:17296-28708 GCA_001779205.1 Candidatus Gottesmanbacteria bacterium RIFCSPHIGHO2_02_FULL_39_14 | reverse complement strand
CTCATTTATCTTAGTTATGATATCATAAAAATTAATTCTATGAATGACATTAACCAAGTTTTGACTCGCGGAGTAGATAAAATTTATCCTTCATCTGAAGCTTTGGAAAGGATTTTACGATCTGGTAAAAAAATCCGCCTTTATCAGGGATTTGATCCTTCAGGTATTCAATTGCATATCGGCCATCTTGTCGGTTTAATAAAACTAAGACAATTTCAGCGTCTTGGTCACCATGTCATTTTTCTCATCGGTGACGGAACAGGTCAGGCCGGTGATCCCTCTGGTAAAACCCGAACCAGGGAAAAATTTCTGACAAACAAAGAACTTCGCCAAAATGCCAAAGATTATGTCATGCAGGCGGCCAAAATTATCGATTTTGAAGGAGAAAATAAAGCTGAAATTCTTTACAATGGCGATTGGTTGAACAAATTAAATTTAAAAGATCTGCTTGAGATCGCCGGACATTTTACACTTCAGCAGTTGGAAGAAAGAGATTTATATGAAGAAAGAAAAAAGAAAAATTTGGACATCAACATGCGTGAATTTATTTATCCTTTGTTGCAAGGATATGATTCAGTTGCCATGAATGTAGATTTGGAAATCGGCGGAACTGATCAGACATTCAATATGCTGGCCGGTCGCAAACTTGTCCGTGAAATCCAACATCGCGAAAAATTTGTCTTAACTACACCCCTTTTAACCGATACATCTGGCAAAAAGATAGGTAAAACTGAAGGCAATGCCATTGCCCTAACTTCCAAACCCAACGATCTTTTCGGCCTGATTATGAATTTGCCGGACACGGTAATTATCAAATGTTTTCTATTTATTACTGACTTACCTTTAACCGAAATTGAAGAAATTAAGAATAAATTACAAAAAGGGGATAATCCGATGATTTTTAAGAAAAGACTGGCTTTTGAACTTGTCAGAATGCTTAATAGTCAAAAAGAAGCAGCTTCCGCCCAAAAATATTTCGAAAATATCTTCCAAAAAAAGAAATTTGAAGAAGTTTCCACTCAGGAATATAATAAAGAGGAAATTCCGCTTGTTGATTTTCTGGTTAATATGCAATTAGCCGCTTCCAAAAGCCAGGCTAAACGATTAATTAATCAAAAAGCTGTTGATGTTGATAATAATACTATAGTTGATTTAAATTATATTATTAAACCGGAAAATGGCCTGCTTATTAAAGTAGGCAAACATAAAATTATCAGACTTAAAATTTAATTATGCATTTTTTCCGTAAACATAAAAGAGTTTGGGTAATCATTGTCATCATTTCCAGTCTGGCTCTTATTTTGACATCACTATTTCCGTTATTTTTCCTCTATTAAATTTTATGATCACCTCCAAAACCCCTGTTGGCGATCTTAAAATGATCGGCCCTTCTTATCAAATAAAACTGAAAAAATTAGGTATTAATACAGTCGAAGACCTTCTTTACCATATTCCGTTCCGTTATGAAGATTATTCCCTGGTTTCTCCGATTGGTAGATTGCAGGAAGGCGAAACTGCCACTATCTTTGCTGAAATTATGAAATTTGAAAATATTTACACCAAAAGCAGTAAAAAAATTCAAAAAATCGTTGTCGCGGACGGGAGCGGTAGGATTTTGCTTATCTTTTTCAATCAAGCCTATTTAAACGGTATTTTAAGGCCGGGTTTGAGAGTGACCGTTGCCGGTACGGTGAGTAAATACATCATGGATTTGGCTTTTCTACAACCGCATTATGAAATCAACAAAGGTGACAGCGAATTATTGCATACCGGCCGGATCGTTCCCATTTACCCGGAAACTGAAGGACTTACTTCTAAATGGTTAAGATCAAGAATAGCTGTAATTCTTCATAAATTAAAAATTGATTTTCCTGAATTGTTACCAACAGAAATTCTTAAAAAATATCATCTCCTTTCCTTACATCAGGCCATCAATTCAATTCATTTTCCGCAATCACTAACTATCGCCGGTCATAGTCGGCACAGATTAAGTTTTAATGAGCTGATTGTTATCCAATTGGCTTCCTTAATCAGAAAAAGAGAAATTGAAACCAATAGTACAGCTAAAAATATGAAAGATCATCAGAATAAGATAGAAAAATTTATTCAAAATCTTCCTTTTACACTCACCTCAGCCCAAAATAAGGCTGTTGGCGAAATATTAACAGATATGACCGGATCTAAACCCATGAACCGCTTGCTTTTGGGGGATGTTGGCTCGGGAAAAACTATCGTTGCTTTAATTGCCTTTTATTTTACATTCCTTAACGGCTTTAAATCCCTATTTATGGCTCCGACTGAAATTCTGGCTTCACAGCATTATCAAACTTTATTGAAATTCCTTAAATCTCTGGGTATGAATATTTCTTTAATTACCGGAAATTTAAAACCGAACAATTCAGAGATATCAAAGACTGATGTCTATATCGGAACACATGCCTTGCTTAATTTAAAACTTCCCAAGGAAAAAATTGCATTAATAGTAATTGATGAGCAACAGCGTTTCGGAGTAGAACAAAGAGCACTTCTTCGCTTAAAAGGAAGTAATCCTCATCTACTTTCCCTTACTGCTACTCCGATTCCCAGAACCGTTGCCCTGACTCTTTATGCCGATCTTGACTTATCAGTTATTGACGAAATGCCCCCTGGCAGATTAAAGGTTAAAACATTTGTTGTAGCTCCTGAAAAAAGGCAGGCTGCTTATGTCTGGATTAATAAACAGCTTACTAGTCCTTCTTCCAAACAGCAGGCGTTTATCATTTGCCCGCTGATTGAGGAATCGGAATCTTTACTCTCGGTCAAATCAGCCAAAAAAGAATTTTACCGGCTGCAAAAGGAAGTTTTTCCTTACCTTAAACTTGGTCTAATTCACGGCCGCTTGAAATCAAGCGAAAAAAACCAGATTATTGACTTGTTTAAAGAAGGTCAGTTAGACATTCTGGTAGCTACCCCTGTTGTCGAGGTAGGACTGGATATTCCCCGTGCCACTATCATCATGATTGAAGCGTCCGAAAGATTTGGATTGTCTCAACTGCATCAGCTTCGAGGCAGGGTTGGTCGGAGAAACCAGCAATCTTACTGCCTGTTATTTAGTCAGACCGATAACCAAAATTCTCTTGATCGTTTGAAATTTATGGAAAAATATCATATCGGAATTCAACTGGCTGAATATGATCTGAAAATCCGCGGCCCAGGTCAATTTTTCGGATATCAGCAGCACGGCAGTTTGGGTTTGAAATTTACGGACTTTTCCGATCTTTCATTGATTAAAAATTCCCAACAAGCCGCCTTGGATATTTTAAGAGTTGATCCCTTTTTGGAAAAACTACCCCTCTTGCGGGAGAAAGTAATTCCTTATACAATACAAAATATAGCTCCAGATTAATATTTATATGGCTCCATTACCAAAAAGAAGACATTCAACGGCAAGAAGCGGCAAGAGAGAAAAAATAGCCTTAAGCAAATCTCTACCTTATACTTCCCGCTGTCCTAAATGCGGACATAGCAAACTACCTCACCGAGCTTGTCCCAAATGCGGTTTTTATAAATGAAACAGACATCTGATCCCCGGCATCGAAAAAGAATCACGGCTATGAAAATATTATTTTCGCAGAGTTTTACAAAACTAAAGCCCCGAATGTTACCTGAAGGTTATCAGGAAATACAACCCAATCTTGAATATATTGATAAACTGATAGAAAAAGCGGCACCGCAATTTCCTTTGGTTAAAATAGCTAAAATTGACGTGGCTATTTTAAGGCTGGCCATCTATGAGTTATGCGTTAAAAAAAATCAACCTCCTAAAGTAATCATCGACGAAGCTATTGAATTGGGTAAGGAATTCGGCTCTGATAAAAGTCCTGCTTTTATCAACGGGGTTCTGGGAACTATCTATAAGGACAACTATGGAAACCCAAATTAACAAATTAAAAAAAATTATGGCTGATAAATTCGGGGTTCCCCAGGATTTGATTACCAGCCAATCTAATTTGACTTCGGACCTTAATCTGGGAAATCTGGAGATTTCTGATCTGATATCCATCATCATTCACGAATTTGATTTAAATATAAAAGGGGAAGATCAAATAGAACAAATTAAAACCGTCGAAGACCTGCTTAATTTAATTGATAATTTTTCCGAAGAATTATAACTAATAAATCTATCATGTCTGAACTTGATCAGCTAAAAAAAGAATTTAATCTGAAAATTAAGAATGAAAATTTGATAAAGTTGGCTTTTATCCACCGCTCATATTTGAACGAAGCCAAAATAAAAAAAGAAAGTAACGAAAGACTGGAATTCTTAGGTGACAGTATCTTATCTTATTTGGTGTCAAAATTTCTTTATTTGAATTATCCTCATCTGCCTGAAGGGGAATTGACTAATTTAAGGTCAAGTGTCGTTAAAACGCAAACTTTGGCTGATATCGCCAAATCTCTTAAACTCGGGATGTATTTAAAACTATCACGGGGTGAAGAAGAGGGCGGAGGCAGAAACAATCCTTCAATATTGGCTGATACATTTGAAGCTCTATTGGGAGCAATACTCTTGGATAGCGGTTTAAGCTCGGTCGAAAAAATATTAAATAATTTTCTTTATATCCTGATTCCTCAAATTTTAAATGATAAGACTTATAAAGATTCCAAGAGCTCCTTTCAGGAAATGGTTCAGGAAGAAACAAAATTATCTCCTATTTATAAGGTCATAAACGAAACAGGTCCTGATCATGCTAAAGAGTTTACTGTGGCTGTAATTGTTAAAAATAAGGTTTGGGGCCAGGGCTCTGGAAAAACTAAACAGGAAGCCGAGCAAAAAGCCGCAGCCTCAGCTATTGAGAAATGGCAGCAAAAATAATATAATCTTCAAAATGGCTTTAGCAATTAAATTAGTTAAGCATGGCAGGAAAAAAAGAGTCTCTTACCGCATTGTAGTGGCCGAAAAAAGGTCAAAAATTACCGGTTCGGTCGTTGCCAGGCTTGGGTTTTACGACCCTAACGGAAAACCGAATATTGTTGTCAATAAGGAAGAATTAAACAAATGGCTATCCCGAGGTGTCCATCCGACAAATTCAGTTAAAAAACTGCTCAATTTATAGTAAGTAAAGAACTATGAAAGAATTTCTTGAATACCTTTTAAAATTGATAGTCACGGATAAAAAAGCCTTATCTGTTGAAGAAATTATTTTGGAAGACAACAGTTTCCAGTATAATATTAAAGCCGGATCGGCC
Source organism: Candidatus Gottesmanbacteria bacterium RIFCSPHIGHO2_02_FULL_39_14 (assembly GCA_001779205.1). Lineage (GTDB taxonomy): Bacteria > Patescibacteriota > Microgenomatia > 2-02-FULL-39-11 > 2-02-FULL-39-11 > 2-02-FULL-39-14. The sequence goes on along the minus strand of MFJM01000053.1, from coordinate 23,479 downwards.
GAAGTCGGTAAAATTATCGGCAGGGATGGTAAGATCATTCAAGCCATAAGACAATTAGCTAAAATCTTAGCCGTCAAAAAAGGTATTAGAGTCAGAATCCAGATTATCTAAATGGTTTTTTCCATACTTACTCTGTTTCCGGAAGTCTTTAAACCAATCTTTTCTTCATCTATTATCGGTCGGGCACAAAGAAAAAAGCAAATTACTATCCGTTTAATTAATATTCGCCATTTTGCCTCAGATTCCCACCATACTGTTGATGACGCTCCTTACGGTGGAGGTACCGGTATGCTCCTTAAGATAAATGTTCTTTACGAAGCCCTTCAATCTGCCAAAATTAAAAAATCCAAAGAAAGAATAATTCTTCTCGATCCGACGGGTGATCTCTTTAATCACTCTAAAGCCTTGCAAATGACAAAATTTGATCATCTGATCCTTATCTGCGGACATTACGAAGGTGTCGATTACCGTATCAACCATTTTATTGATGAAAAATTATCTATCGGCCGCTATATTTTAACCGGAGGTGAAATTCCGGCTATGGTCGTTTCCGATGTTGTTACCAGACTTCTCCCGGGTGTTTTAAAAAAGGAACAGGCCGTCCGGGATGAATCTTTTTCCGAAGGTGAAAATTTGGAATTTCCGCAATTTACCAGACCGGAAAAATATAGAGGACATAATGTTCCCCCAATCCTCCTAAGCGGTGATCATCAAAAAATTGCCCAATGGCGGCAAAAAGAAGCCCGGAAAAGAGGTTTATAAGAACAGATTGTTTTTCCCAACAGGTACATTTTCCTGTGTTTCTTCAATCACCTCAATCGGATATTGGTTTTCCAATATTTTTTTGAATATTTCCTGATAATTTTGGTTAAATTCCGGTATTTCCGTCTCCACCGGTCCCAGTTGTTTGGGCAAGGGATTAAAATAGGTCCTGCCGCTAATAATAGCCTTAACCAATCCGAAATCCAAAACTTCAATTTTAATCTGCTCTGCAGTTATTAACCTACCGGATAAATTGGACAATTCACCTAAAAAACTTTGCAGCTGTTCAATGGTACCTATAACTTCTAAGGTAACAGGTACGATATAATTATCAGCCGTTTTGTTTCTTTTTAGAAGTGCTGAAGATGTCGATATGACTCCGAGTTGAAAATCGGTTCTGGTTATTGAAATACCTATTTTTTGCTGTAATTGATCCAGGGTCGTAAATAATAATACATAATCTTTATTATCCGGAACCACATAATTCAATTTGATGAAATTATCCCTCAATAATCTTTCATCGACGGAAGATAAAATTTTCTTTTTATTGCTCAGATTGGTTATTTTTTTACGGAGCAATTTACCGTCTTCGTTCATTTCACGGGCTTTAAAAAGGTTGGGTATCAGTAATTTATAGGTTAAAATTCCGCTAAAGATAATAATGATTCCGCTCGCCAGAGGAATTTCAAATCTTTTAAAGATCTTGAGAAAATTTATTTTAACTTTTTTCATTTCGCGGTTTATTGGCGTTTAAATTTACTGACAAGTTGTAACTGCCGTCTGTTTCCCTGATAATTCCGGCCGCCTGAATATTAGTGAAATTTCCGTTGTTTTCCAATTGGTTTAGTTCTTCGATGAAATTCTCCAGAGTTTCTATGGATTCGCTTTTCACTGAAAAACTAACCGGTCCCTGATTATCTATTGACGAGATGATGATATTGGTTCCTTCATTACGGTTGTTATAAATAAGAGGTAATGTATTGATTATTATCAGGTTGTCACTGGCTTTAATTTTTTTAATCGTATCTAGAATACCTATTGTGGTTAAGTATATGGATTCGGTGGATTTTGTCTTTTGAATGTCTTTCTCCAACTCTTCGTACTGCTTTTTCATCTGTTGATAGTCTTTGTTATTGGCTTGTATATAAATCAACGAAACTATGTAGGTTATTAGAAAAATACTTACCAAAATAGCTGATACCCAGGTTGATATTTTTTTTAGGCGTGTCAGGTAGTATGGCTCCGGTTCAGCAATTATCAATAAATTTATTGATTTTTTATTCATCTTAAAATTCCTTCAAGGCCAAACCTACCGCTGTTGTATAAATGGGTGCATCCTGGTTGAGGGCAGTTAAAACTTCTTGGTCACTTTGGATATTGATGAAAGGATTGCTTATTTGGGAGTTAACACCGATATTTTTAGTCATGCCAAGCATCAATCCAGGCATTTTTGCCGTTCCTCCAGAAATTACTAAAGTCATTAAATCTTCCTTGGGATATTCTTCTTTAAAATAAGTTATTGTTTTATCTATTTCAGGAAATAAATTATTGAAAAAAGGATTCATAATTTTGGCTAATTTTCCTTCCAGTTTATCTTCTTCAATACCGTATGTTTTTTTATACTCTTCAGCCTGTTGAAAATCAAAAGCCAGTTCTTCTGAAATAGCCCGGGATAAAGTATTTCCACCTATAGGAATTATCTTGACAAAGACAAGTTGTTGCTGCCTGATGATGGCAATCTCCGTATTGGTAGCCCCGATTGATAACTGTATTATATTGGGCAATGTCGGTAAGGAATTGATAGTTGATCGTACGGCTGCTAATATTTCTGTTTCAATGGAAATTGTGGTTAAATTGGTTAATTCAATAATCCTCATGTATTTTTCAATTAATGAAATCGGTGCGGCTACCAGGAGTATTTTCATTTTTTTGTTGAGCTCATTTTTGGCAATTACCGAATAATCGATTTTAACTTTATTTAATGGCAAGGGAATATATTCTTCAGCTTCCCACTGAATGCTTGACTCTAACTCCTTGTCACTGATTAAAGGTGTTTCAATGACCTGGGTAACTACTTTGTACGATGGAAGGGAAATGGCAACTTCATTGGTCGATAGTTTCATATCATGAGTCAATTGGCTGATGGAATTGGCCATAATCTGTTCGTCGGTTCGGCCGGTAGAGTCAACTTCTACTTTTGGGGTAGGAATATAACCTGCAGATATTAAACTGACTTTATTTTTATTGCGGGATAATTGGGCTGCTTTAATAGTATGAGATCCAATATCCAGTCCTAATAGGATTTTCGGCATAGGCTTATTTTTTTTAATTCTCTGAGAAAAAGGTAAAATCCAGTAGTCCCGGTAGTACCGGATAGCTCTGGTAAACCTGAATTTTACGGGCAACTCCGGTAGAGGTTTGACCGATAGAGCTGATTATTTTACCCTGGATGGGTAGTTCTCTTTCAGGATCGACTGTGATAGCTGTAGCTTCGTATAACGGCTGGATTCTCATCAATAATAGAGTGCTTGACGGCTGGATGTCGAAATCGACCGTTCCGGAATCACCATCCTGATGGGCTATAATTTTTTTCCGGTACAAAAAATTGCCGCAATAAGGACCTAATTCATCAGCATGATCAAATCCGTTATCGCGGGCTTCATAAGGATCAAAGGCTTTTTTGGCTACTTTATATTCAGCTGCTTCTTTGTAATACAAACTGACAAGAATAGCTGGAGCTTTCTCCTCCGTAACTTCTGATTTACTTCCGAAACAGATTTCAATTATAGAGTTGGTCGGGTACGATTCACCGGATTCATTAATGGTATTGTCATCACTATGTTCGATAAGCCAGACTGTTTGGCTGTTGCCAGCCTCAGTTAAGGGAAGATTGTAATTATCACTAGTTCCGCCTAAAGTCTGTACGGCAAAATTAGCCGAGGCTCCCTCAAGAGACACGGTTCCCGTCGGACCAACGGCAATATTTCCCCTTAAGGCTGTTTCAATTCCGGCTTCAGCCGCTGAAAAGGCTCTTGACGATTGTTCTATCTGGGAAGAAATTCTGATGTCGGTGATAGTCCTGGAAATTAAAGAAAGACCGATGGTCAATCCTACTACCGTAATCAAAACCAAAATCAGGACTATCTGTCCGCGGTCAAATCGTCCCCTTATTTTTTGGAAAATTGTCATCACAAAGAAACCTCCTGCCAATTAACCTGAGATCTGCCTAAATAAGGCAATAAATCTATCATATATTTCGGCTGGTAAATAAGAGTATAAGCCGGATTGGTATAACTGTAATACTTCCGCTGTAAATTTACGAATTTGGCGTATACCATGCCGTCTATTATTATTGCCTGATCAGCGGCAGCAACGGAAAATGTCTGACTTGAGATATAAAGTCCCGGAATTCTGCTCACATTTCCGTCTATATATATATTTCCGTTAACAATGAAGACGATTGTATCCCGCTCATCTGCCAGACTAAAATTCTGGGTGATTTCCAACGAACCGGAAATAAGGAAAATGGTTACATCCTTTTCAGGCGTTCTGTCTCCATCAAAAGCCGGATCCAACGTATAATGCCCTAATCCCGAGTAGGAATAAATGGAATTGACAGGATCCAAATCCGGAGCCAATGTCGGCGTCGGAGTCAGGGTCGGTACAAAAGCTGCAGCTGGTTTTATGGGTACAGCCCCGATTGCCCAGATACCATTTGTCTGTAGGTTCCAGGACATGTTTACACTGCCTGCACCTGCTTCGGTACTCGCACCACTGTAAACTACAGCACCACTTAAACCAGCAGAAATTTTCCAATGCTCGGTTTGGCCGGAACCGACCGTCATCGAACTTACGCTTTCTGCGGAAACCGTATCAAAAACCAATTCTCCCTCTACTGAAGAAACCGATACTGACGCCGGACTGCTGCTTCCGGTATTGCTGGCATACTCTCCTAATGGAGTTGTTTGATCAACTCCGTTAAAAGTGACTGCCCCGGCAACAAAACCGCAATTGGGACATAAACTGCCGTTAAGAGTTATCACCACATCATGTGTACCCATGGGCGGATCAACCAACTGCCAAATTTCGCTTCTGACATCAGAATTTACTACAGCTCCCACTTTGATTAAACTAATATTCTTATATCTGATTGAATATACGGCTCTTGACGACGACACATTTGATATATCCAGAGATACTCCTACCAGCATCAGCCGCTCGCTTCCGGATGTCTGGTGGCTTATGGTCATACTGCTAATTTGACCTTTGTCGGATTTATAAGTTAAGTTATCTATTTCAATACCGCTTTGGGCTATAACTGTAGTTCCTATAAACTTACTGATTAGCAATACTGCAAAGATTAAAATTGATGTTAATAGCAGAAATATTTTTTTCATATTCATTAATTATTTGACACCGACAATGGAATTATTAACAACTTTAGCCTTATTTTTTAAGGTCTCCCAATAATAAGTAAATGAATAGGCGTTTGACTTAGTTCCAATGGCTTCCCATTCAACCGGGGATGATCCTCCTAAGCCGTAATTGCCTCCGCCGCTTACCGACCAGATTACTCCGATAGAATTGGGATTATCGGCTGGCGTGGGCATGAAATCAAGAAAATACTCTCCTGCTGGTACAGGCTGATTGATAATCGGCTGGTAAACATCCCCTCCTCTGACCTGCAACCAGGCTCCCGGTGTCGGTGTTGCCGGAACCGTCGGTATCGGAGTAATGCTTGGAGTCACTCCACCGGGAGTTGGAGTAAAAGAATAATTAATTCTTGGCGCCGTAAAATTACCTCCTATGCCTGAAGGCAAGGAAATATTACCTAAATTATCCCGGGCTTCAACAATACCGTATAATTCTACCCCGTCTGTAGTTACCACTGTAATTGAAGTTTGATCACCAATCCAATCTGCATCCCAATAATCACCGCCTGGCATTCCGCCCGGAGGTGAAGTCCAGAAATAGGGGTGGTAGGAAACCGTGTATCCGCAGCCATCGTTGGATATAACCTCATTCCAACTGCATTGAAAAGTCGTCTCTCCGGTCACGTAATTTTGGGAAATTAAAGTACATACCGGTGGATCGGGAGCAGGCGGCGGGGTAAAATCCATGGTAATCAGTCTGGCCGGAGCCTCAGCTGAAGCAGGACATGACGAAGATTCTGTCCGGGCTGTCCACCAGTATCCTCCCGTTGAATTAAGGACATAAGATGGCGGATTCCATAGACTGTCATCTCCTGCGGGAGCCACAATTCCGCCCATTGCGTCAAATGTCTCATAAGCATTACTGGTAAAGCGTGCCCATACGTTATCGCCGTTGGGATCGAAAACGAACGCGGAAAATAAAGGCTTGCTGTTGGTACACAGTTCATGGGGAGGGGATTTTAATTCCGGTGTCGGTAAGGTCTGACAG
>MFJM01000053.1:0-17275 GCA_001779205.1 Candidatus Gottesmanbacteria bacterium RIFCSPHIGHO2_02_FULL_39_14 | reverse complement strand
GCAGAATTATACCAATCCACAAATGGAAAATCAACAATCACCGGTCCTCCGGCAATAATAATACCCTTTTGTGGATTGGTATAATTCTGCGGATTAAAAACAACGCTGTTTGCTGGAACCTCCGGCATTCTCACTTCATAAATTCCGTCATATAAAGGAGTAAAAACATAATTTGCTGGATATAAACTGTCTTCTGTTCCCTGGCTGAAAGTGATATCTTCGGCATCTCCTGTTAAATTAACCTGATAACCGCCTAATAAACCTTCGCTCACAGCCGTGCTTCTATCATCTGCATCATTATTCTTTTCCGTATAAATATATCCGTAAATCTGATAAAAAGTAGGTGATGGAGTAGGAGGAGGAGGTATGGGTCTGACCACCAAGGCAGCCATTACCCATGCCGCAATACCGCTACCGTTTATACCATGACTGATGGTATCCGGACCTGATACGGCTTTAATCCTCTTATGAAGGTATGAATTGATATAATTACCTGATACACCGGTATTGTTAATATCGGAAATCACCAGAGTGTAATCTGCGTCTGCAGCGTCGATTATTTGATTTCTCGTACCGGTTCCTACATGAATTAAAGCATTATTAATAGTAGATGAAACATTAAGACTGGGCTCGTTCGATGGACCTGACGTGCAGTTAGTACTTTCTTGTCCGTTAGCATTAGAACCTGTTGCATTTTCATAAGGAGACGCTGGATCAACATTCGAATATTTGGTAACATAAACTAATGCATAATTACTACCGGAGAAATTTACTGATATATTTCCGGTTGCTGGTGAACCGTAAGCAGTCCATAATTCAATTGCTTGTGAACCATTGGCAGCACATTGTACTATTAGACGGTTATAAGTAAGTCCAAGACCGGAAATATTATTTACTCTAATTGATCCCCTCTCAAGTACTGTTATTACCACTAGTTCATCAGTTCCGCTTGTAATCGGTCCACAACTTAAAGGATTTACCACCTGACTGCCATCAGAAGTGCATTTAACTGTACCCTCATCATCCGGAACTCCCAGAGTTGGTGTAATAGTTGGAGTAGGAGTGACAGTGCGGGTTGGAGTTAATGTTGGAGTAATAGGAGGTAGTGGCTCCTCTATTATTATTAATTGCGGTTGATTAGCAGCTGCTTCCGAAGAATTATACCAGACGGCATCGATAGTATCGCTGGTTACGGCAAAGCTGTAGGTACCATTACCGTTAATAACCGTGGTGACATCAAAAGAAACCCAGGTATCTATACTGGCTACACCTCCGGATGATATAGCCGTTCCGCCAATAACTGGCGCGTTATCCCAGGTCAATCCGCCTTCACCCCAGGGTGTAACCGTTCCCTGGTAATTGTTGGAAACCTGGTAAATAGTTCCCGCCTCAGGGCTGTAATCGCTAACGTATAACCGGACAGTAGCTGATTGAACAGGTCTTGTTAAACCGGTCACCACAAATTTAAGATAGCTGTCTATGACTATCGGCGGATTGTCCCTGACTCTCAAATTGGCAGAGCCTCCGTAATTGGTCGTCGGTGTATCGGCATTAACATAAGCATCATCGGGAGGCGTATAGACTATCCAATTAGTAGGAGTTGCTGAAGGAAGTGGTGTTACTGTTCTCGTCGGAGTTTCCGTCGGGTACTGGGCTAATACAGTCAATGAATTTTTCCAGGATGATTTAACTACCGTTAGTAATAAGACGACCACCGCTAATATTATTCCATGCAGAAATAATGCCCTTTTTCCTGGCATAATCTTAGAATAACAAATGTATCTTTCTTGTCAACGGATAATTAATCGCTAAATAGCCGGTAATTTCTTTGATTTCCCATATCCTGAGCGGATTATCTCCGACAGCCTTCGACATATATCTGATATAACTAAGCAAATTATCCCGTCTAAGTAAACCGGATCCGTATTTTTTATGAAATAGGGGATAAACTTTAAGCAGATAATTCAGCTTTTGCCAAGCTCCGTCATAATCGTTATTTTGCAAGGCTAATTCCGCTTCTTTTAGATATAAAAGATAATCTCCTTTAATTATCTCTCCCAAGTCAAGGGGATTATGTAAAATTGCTTTTTGAAAATAAATATGAGCCTGTTGGTATTTTTTTTCTTGTCTATATTCCTCCCCCAGTTTTCTGTTGATATCGCTGTTTGCCCCGTCAATTATTGCTGCATTTTCGATAGCTCTATATTCTCTTCCGAGAATAAATGTTGTTATAAATAAAACAATTGCCAAAATATATAAGGGCTTTATATTTATCTGCTTTTTGCTTTCATACTTTGAACTAAGCAGGGCAAAACCAATAAAAATATACAAAAAAATTGAGATAAACTGCCAGTCAAAATCAATCAGGGAATGGATAATCGATACAATTAGAGCAAGAAAAATCCCTCTATTTAAATTGTTTCTGTTTGATTTTACTTCTTCATAGGCGTTTAACATTAGTAAAACTATCAGCAGAATGAATACTGATCCGCCTAAAAAACCCGTATCAGAAAAGAGTTGCAAAAAATGATTATGGACGTACCAGGTCCAGTTGGCCGGAGATTTTTGCAATCTTTGAGAAATATATCTGAAGGTATCTAATCCGCTCCCGATAAGAGGAGTATCAGTAAATCCGTATATCGCTTGGCGGAAATATTCAACCCTTTTTTCGTTGGTAACAGGCTTGTAAAGACCGGAATATAATAAGTTGCCTTCTCTTTTAGTCAGGATGAAATGTGAAGAAATAAAGACGGAAGTTAATATTACCATGGTAATCACAAAGTAAAATATACTTGCTTTATAAAAAATGCTTTTTCGAAAAAGGGGAATAACTAGAGATATTACCAAACCTATGGATAAAGCTAATAGTGAGCCGCGACTGACGGAACCTATTAATACCAGACTGAAAAATGCCAAAAGCCATAACCTTCTTTGGGAAATCAATAGGGGTATTGCGATAATCAATAAATTGGCAATCCGGTTATAGCCAAAAACAGGATAAAACAGATTCATTCCCGAAGTGACTTTGGGCAAATAACTACTGAATAAAAAATAAGCGAAGAATAATATAGACAAAACAAGTGAATTAACGAGAATCGATCCGCTAAAAAATTTTCGGAATCTGTTCCCTATAATCTGATCGTTTCTTATAGATATGAATATGAGAAAATAAGCTAAATATCGGCTAAGTTCGGTTAAACTGCGGTAAGTAGATATGGAAAATATTGTTGAAACTATTCCGAAAAAAATAAATATCAAAAACAAAATTTCATCCGAATTAAAAGCAATTTTTCTCTTCCAAAATACCGGATAACTGGCGACCAAAGCACCTAAAAATAAAAATAAAAGTGCCACCTCCCGGCTGAAAGATTCAATTACCGGAAGAAAAAAAAGTAAAATTAATCCCCAATGAAGCATAAATAAAATTTATTTACAAATATTTCTTCATTATTTCAGGATAATTTCGGGAAAAATTATCTACAAATTCCTGATCTGCGATAAAATTTCTCAAATCGTAATTCAGTTTTTGTCCAGTAATAGCTTTATTAATCTTATCCTTTAAAATTGCCTTTAAAGCTTTTTCTGTTTTTATTTTGGTTAACTTTTTTAACATTTTCCAGTTAGGAACAACTTTATTCTTAAAAAACCAATAAAGATCATAATAATCCCTGCCTTTAATATCTATTTCCTGCTGTTTTCCTTTGAACCAAAGCCTGCTTAAAATAGCATTAATTTTTCCGGACATCATCGACGGTAAATCATAATGATAGGCAATGAAATTAAACCCAAATTTAGATACGGGAGTCAGAGTAAAATTGGCACAAGGCTCTATCTTTTCGCTAGTTTCTATTTTTACATAGAGTTTATCGCTCTCGCTTCTTGAAGCAATTTCCAATTTGCGAAGGATTGGAAATTTGAGATACAGACGGCTATTCGATTGGTTTTTTAATTCTACAGATGAAAAATGCTTATTTTTAATTTCTTTATTTAAATAGCCGCTTAATGCAGTCAACATTTTGCCGTTAAATTGCTTTTGACTATAATCAAAATCCAAATCTTCAGAAAGTCTGGGAAGATTAAAACAAACCCTCAAACAAGAACCACCTTTAAACACAAGCTTTTGAAAATCTCGATGGTTATAAAGCAAATTCAAGACTAAACATTGAACATACTCTTTAAGATAATTCAAAATCACATCATTAGTGACTTTTTTCTGTTTATTCTCAATTACAATTTGTTTAAGTATATCTTCAAGCATAATATTGGCTTTTTATTAAATTTAAAATTTTTTTAACCCTGATACTATCAGTTAACAAAGCATAACTTTGAAGTTGTTTAAACTCTTTGGAATTTATATTCTCCCAATTAATTCTCAATTCTAAAACCTCATTCTTTTCTATAGGAGTCTTTTTCAAAAACCTCAGATAAAGATAATCAAATAGTGCCTTGGTTTTATTAGCTATAAATATCGGAGCTGAATAAAATTTATCAAGTTCATAACCGCCAAAAAGCTTCGGAGAAATTGAATAATAACTGAATCTTCCCAAATCATTATCAAAAAACTTAGTTGATCTGGTAGAAATACTGGTTAATCCGTAAACCGCTTCTGTTAATAAGGAATATTTGTTCAGAACATATTCCAAAGATAAATAAGAAGGTTCATAGATCTTATTTGACAAATACATCATGTATAAATCCCGATTAATTTCTTTCTCCCACCGCTCTTTTAATATATACATACCTTTTTTAAGTGCAATAATAATTCCGCGCTTCTTCCAGTATTTTAGATTATAATCTAAAGAATCAGCCCTATTTTCCAATTGTCGCAGAGTGTCTTTTGTAAAAAAAAGCATCCTCGAAAGTTGTGATAGATCATTAATTTTCATAAAAGTATCTGTTTTTGAATTGGTATAAAAATGCTACTATATCGAAAACAGTTAATCAAGTATATATTTTTATGTTAGAATAGATTTTTTCCTCAAGTAAATTAATAATGACTAATTACCGCATCAACAAAGGCTTTATTGTCCAAAAACTGGGCAAAAAAACAGTCATCTTCGACGGCGAAAAATCAGAATTAATAACCTTTAAGAGTAAAACATTTACCTTCTAAAAATACTCATGCCACTATTAAATTTACGAATCGCAGACTTTATCATAGAGGTAAAACTACACAACACTGATCGTAAATATTATATTGACCACATGCTAAAAATACTGCGGACACATTATAAAAATTTTTTACTGAAAAATAGTCAAAGTGAAGTAGATTACAAAATAAATATTTTTGATGATGATAAGGTTAAAAACTTTACTTTTAAGAAAAAATATCACTTTTTAAACATCTACAATAAAACAGCAAAAAATAAACTCACTACATATTACCTAATTGGTTTATTTCAATTTCAGATAATTTTACTTGAGATATTACTAGATTTATTAGCAAAAAATAAAGGTTTATATCTTCACGCTTCTGCAAATGTCGTCTCTAATAAAACATATGTCTTTATCGGAAAGTCAGGTACAGGCAAATCGACTATAAGTAAGCTTTTAAGTAAAAAATATACTAAAATTGCCGACGATGGCATTTTCATCAGAAAAAAAAATAAAAACTACTATTGTTATATGACTCCATTCTTTGAAAAAAATTCCTTTTTTAAAAAAAGTGATAAATACCCTCTTGGTGGTATTTATTGCTTCAATAAATCTAACCACTTCAAAATTATAAAACTTCAAAGTCAAGAATATATCTATAACAGATTATTGAAGCAAATAGTATGTAAAAAGGATAAACTAAACGATATTATAGCTACTTTGGCTGATTTGAATGAGAATTTTACATATTATTATTCCCTTTATTTTAATAGAAATAAGAAAAAATTACTTGAGTTTTTTAAGAAAAAAGTTATAATCCCTCAAAATCAACAAGCGCAAGGGGGGGGACCGCAAGAATTGCCAAAGGAACAACAAGGATAGCCATTTTCTGGAACGGTTTGATCTTGACAGAATCTAGTCGCCAATAAATTACTCTCAATGTCCGGAAATGAGAAAAAGAGATTAGGTTTAATCTTTTTTGATTTGATATTTGGTTTTGTATATTTGTATTTATGTTGCAAATTAATTATTTTTTGAAATTATCTTAATTATAAATGCATCCATATGTTTGGGGTCTTTTGGTGAATATGCCATGTTACTCATATCTTGCAATATTACATAATTACCAATTTTTATATCTGAAAGATCAACCAGGGTTTCGATATTATTTTTCACAAGATATACTTTTGTTTTTTTTAAGAAGTCTTTGGCAATATGATTCCAATCGCCCTCTGGATTATCTTCGCTTTTTATTTTAAGACCGAATGGGAAACGGTCAGCTTTAGGGCCTTGATTACCATCTGGATCTATTTCAACAATTTCACCCTCATTCTGGATAACTAATAAAACTTTTCCTAATGTATTTTTTTTAGTTGTAACTAAACCCTGAGTATATTTGTAGAAATCTGGATGAACTGCATTTATTGTTTCATAACGAGTCGGTGTTTGATTATCTTGAATTGAATCATTTTTTGGTTTATTGATATATTGAAGTGAGAAATAATAGCCTAGTTCTATGATAGTGATGAAGATTAAGACGATGAATATTACTTTAATGATTTTCATTTGATTTAATATTATAATAATCTTTATAATATTTTGCTTAGAATCAAAAGTCAAAAAACTTTTGGTAAAATGACAATAATTTTTTCCAAAATAGCCAAAATATGCTGTAAATAACAGACAGATTAATAAATACCCTTTATTCTATGTTAAAGTAGAATCCTTCATTAAGTAATTAGTCAATGAACAAATATCACATAAATAAAGGCTTTATTGTCCAGAAACTGGGCAAAAAAACAGTCATCTTCGATGGCGAAAAATCAGTTCTTTATACCTTCAATGAAACTGCTTCTTTTATCTTTAATAAATTAAAAGCTGGCTGGGAGAAAAGTAAAATAATCCAAGAATTATCTCATATTTATAAAAAGCGACCAGAAAAGATTAAGGTCGATTTTAATGAATTAATTTCTGATTTAAAAAGGAAAAAAATCGTCTCTTCTTCCAATACCTGAATAACGTCCACATAATTGAATATACCACTGCCGGAGAGAAAAAGACCAATATTTTTTTGTAAAACGGTTGACTGGATAGGTAAAAAATATTCTTAAATCTTGTCTTTCCTGCCTCGATCCTAGTTTGATCATTAAAAACATTAGTCTTTAAGATTACTCCGGCTATATATTTATTTGTCATACCGTCGGGCTGAATTGCCATTAAAAACTTCCTCTTAACTGGAGTCTTATAATATTTTATTGACATCACAAAAACCGGATAGACGAAATTTTTTAAACGGTATGACTTAATTTTTTTTTCTAATTGAACCCAGTCAAAATTTTTAAATTTTCTGATTAATTTATCAATCAGTTCCAGCCTGAATATACCTTTAAAGTTATGATGGAACAAATGTAAAGCTAAATACAAGATCAGGTTTACCTCTGACAAAACAGAAAATTGTTCGTTAAAAACTGTCATCCGTTTTTTTTCCTGAAAAAATAAATCGGTTATCTGATCGATAAGAAATTGAGGATATAAGACATCTAATTTGCCTATTTGGTTTAACATAAAATTAGGTTCGGTGTGAACATCAAAACTAACGGCAAAATTACCGACGGACTTAACAAAAACTAATTCTGTCGGTTTATCCTTCAGAAGTTTATGGACAAAACTGTATGCTCTCTCCGCTAACCTGTATTTTTCCTGGATAAGAATTGCGCTGACTTTGGCTAAATCATCCCGTCTTATCATCAGGTCGCAATCGGCATAAAATCTGGAAGGATGGGTTTTGAAATAAGCCAAATATAACGGCAATCCCTTCAGATAAACGAAGTCAAGGTTATTTTTTCTGAATATTTTATTTAACCGGACAATCTCCTGAAAATAGATCGAGGACTGAAAAAGATAGTGATGACTGGCATCAATTGATGTTTTATGTCTTTTTATTTGGGTAACTTTACCGATAATCTGATTTTTTTTTATTCTTCCGTCCGCAGTAATATTATGATCCCCTTTGGTAATCAGATATTTATCTTTTTTATAAATAACCCGATGGGCTATCAGCTGATTGGTTTTAGAGATTAAAATAATTTCATTTACTTTTGCTTTATTAAAATTGTATTTTTCCATCCTTATGATATCCCCGCTTTTAATTAAGGGATACATACTATTTCCATCAGATTTTATTTTGTAATAACCCTGTTTACTTATTCGATTAATTATTGATTTTATCAATCGCATATTTATTAGCGGGAATATTAGCTATAACTTTACTCTTTTATATTATATCTTGCTATAGACTGACAGGCAGACTATATTACTACCGTGGACTATCTCTACTTAAGAATTGCCGGATTCAATTTCCGAATATATTTTTGTTATCATCAGCATGAACCCGAAGCAACCCTAATGGTCAGGAAATTTCAGCTCCAAATCACCAATGCATACGAAGGGTTTAGGATAGAGAAAATATCTAAAATTGATCAGAAAATCGAAGTACATTTCCGGTTACCGGTAATTTATCCGACAACCATCAGCATAAAAGGATCTTCTCTGATTTTTTTTGAAGAGAAAGAAAATCTTATAATCACTTCGGCCCATTTAAGTCTTTACCAATTCTCCTTCCTGCTTTTGACATTGCTCCAGAGACTGCTTTCCAATAATCAGGGATTTATTCTGCATACGTCTGCTTCCGTTATCAATGGCCGGGTTTGCCTTTTTTTGGCCCCCTCAGGAGGCGGAAAAACAACTGTAATACGACTGTTAAGACGGAAATTCACTCCTCTGGCCAATGACTCTGTTGCTGTCAGATGGGAAAATAAAAAGTACTTTATCTATCAGACCCCGCTTCTTGAGGATTTTAAACCAAAAATCAAAAACACAGTTAGAACCTATCCATTGGGTAAACTATTTTTACTGGAAAAAGCTCAAGATATCAAAATCGTTTCCTTGAAAAAGTCAAGCGGCCTTATCAAAAAAGTTTTCCCTCAAATCCGCATTACAAATAAGATCAACAAGGAGCAACTTACTTTATTTTTAAGATTCATGGAAAATAATAATTTTTTTCGCTTGTACTTCAGAAAAAAAGAGTCAGAATTATTAACTTTTTTTAAAAGTCTCTAATTTAATATGCACATTCACCAGTTGTTGCGCATTGAGCCGTACTGAAACCTGTACAACTTTGACAATAACTTGCACCACCCCAGGCGTTGCAAGGAAAATTGCAGGCAGCCCAAGCTTCCTCGGGGAAATTATCAAAAATGCCATAGAGCAATGTAAAGCTTATTTTTTTTTCAGTAATTACCGGTTTAACGTATTTCAGGTGTATATCTTTTTTCAGCATTGATTATTCCAGTATTTGGATTTCTAAAGTATCGTTTAACGGATCAGCTTCCGGTAAGTTCCTCCGGCTAATTTGTTTTACGCGTACTCCGGCTTTGACTTGGGACGGCTCGATTAATTGCTTTTGTCCGGATTCAGTCAAACGGAAAAATAGATTACCGGCATTATCAAGATTCTTGCCAAAAGCATTCAGTATTGTTCTATTATCCAGATCAGTAGATATAATAATTGAAATGAATTTTTTGCCATTTTCTTCATTTATTTTTGCTTTAGTCAAATAGCCTTCAATTTTTTCTTCCAAGACATAAGAAATTCCCGCATTTATTTTTTTACTGCGAAAATAATCAACAATGTCCCCTAAAAGGACATCATTACTATCTCCGGAAGCTATTCCTTTTTTACTGCTTGATTTCTCCTGATTTATTACGGATTTAAGGGGATTCGCCAGCACGAAATAATAAATTAGTTCCGTTAAAGAAAGACCAACTAGAATTACTAGAGTCATTTTAAAAATTTTCATAACTTTTCCTACGACCTAGAAGAATATGATTAAACCTTGATAATGTCAATTTATTTTCTTACTGCTTAGGAATAAAACTCTCAATGATTTAATAGGATTTGATTTTTCCGTTTATTTGACTGACGATCTGCCGTTTTCCGACTGGATTTTTAAACAGAAAGGAAATAAAGTTTTATTTTAATTCAATTCCTCAACCGGTCTTTTATTTATGCCAATTCCAGAAATTTCAGGTATTGTATTATTCTTACCTTCCAGTCGTTTTTTTTTGCCTCGCCTATTCTGGCCTTTTTTAAATTTTCATCTTTTTCCTTCAGGGCAATTTTTATGTTTTTAGCAAATTCTTCCGTACTTTCAGCTGTGTAAATTATTCTTCTTTGTGCCAAATCATCCAAAGATGGTAGAAACGTAGAAACTACGGGTTTACCCAGAGCCAGATATTCCATTATCTTCACCGGATAGGCCGACTGACCGAATCTGTTAAGGCAATAGGGAATAATACCAACATCAAAATGTTTGATATAACTAGACAGCAACTGTAGCGGTTTATATCCCAGATTGATCAGATTCGGGTAGCCGCGAAAATCAATAATAGATTCGTCAAACAAACCGATAAAAACAAAATTTATTTCAGGATATTTATCAGCTAAATAATTAAGAAGCTGAAGATCAATCTTTCCTTTTATTGTGCCTGATCCGATAAAACCCACAATTGGTCTCTTAATGGAAAGGATATCATTAATCTTCTGCTTTTGTTTATTGAAAACAAAATAGTTGGACAGATCAGCCGGGGTGGGATAAAGATAAATATTTTTATTATATTTTTTGAATTTAGCAGCCAATTTCTTGGATACAGCAATTATTTCATCTGCTCTTTTAATTGTTTTTTCTTCCAGTATTTTTAGTTGAAATCGAGATAAAGGATTATTCCACCAAGGTAAAACGGCATAATCATCCAACACATGATAAATTAACTTAACTTGATTTTTAACTGGCAAAAATGCTACCTCAGGAGTAAACGAGATGATCAAATCAAAATGGGTTACTTTTTTAATAATTATTTTCATTATTAGATAATTGAAAAAATGGTTGATTAGATTTATCATGACGAATATCCTTCCGTAAGGAAGGATCCCGAATGAATGATATATAACTAGATTATTGTTTAATTTTTCCAATAAGGGAATTTCTTTTTTTAATAATCGTGCCATTTTGGTAAACTGGGGATATTCAAAACAAGTGACTTGATGATACCGACTCAAATAATGCGGTAAGTATTGCTCAGCCCGTTTGATTTCACTCCAATAGTTTCCTCCGATTATTATCAATATTTTTTGTTTCGACACCATTGTAATACCTGATATTTAACAACAATGTTGACAGAAAAATAATTTTATTACAAACTATAGCGAGTGAAAAAAAAACTTAAGAAGATTATTTCGATCCTTATACTTTTAGTGACAATCCTTTTCCTGGGTTATTTTTATCCAATATCCCGAAAAAATTCTGAAAAAAAAGTTATCGACAAGAATATAGTTACCAAAACCAAGCTATTTGCGGGTAAATTCTATAACGGTAATGATGTCATGAAAATAATCACCAAACATCAGGATTGTAATCTAACCAGTTCCTGTATCGAAATCGTTAATGCGAAAACCGGCTGGTACGGTACAACTGACGAGAAATATCCTATTACTCTTAATAACTATAATCTATTAAAAATCACTTTCAAAAATAATAATGGTGGCGCCGGTATTAGTTTGATCAGTAAATATGCTAAAAGCACTGATCCTTGGTGGAAAGGGAAAAATAGTCTAAATTTATCTGTCAATTCTCGTTCTTTTAGCCTTACTCTTGATACGGGTCAAAGCGAAGAACCGCTTTTCCTTTTTACACAGGATTTAAATACTGACGAATCCGGTCAATTATCTGTTCTGGTTTTATTTGACAACAAAGGCAAAACATTTTCTTTTTTTGACAACAATGGAATTTTTAATAAAAAAATTGATATCAATCAGGAATCAAAAAATTTATTTCCTGATGGACTATTTAAAGATGGCTCTCTTTTTTTTGGCGTATTTATTGCCCCTATATCACAACTTACTGTTTCGGAATTTTATTTAATTCCTTTAGAACAGACTCTATAAATTCTTCAATATTTTAGTAAGTAGTTTATCGGCATTGTCCTCGTTATAATATTTTTTTACAAACTGATAACCATTTTCAGACAGTCTTCGGGCAATCTCTTTATTTTTGATAATTGAGATAACAGCTTCAGCAAAATCATGGGGATCATCAGCTATCAAAATATCCTTTCCGGATGTCACTGGAATACCTTCCGCTCCTAAAGTTGTGGATACTACAGGCATGCCGTGGCTTAATGCATCCAAAAGTTTAATCCTGATGCCACCTCCTTCCTGAATCGGTATGATCACAACTGAAGTTTTTTTATATAACTTATCCAAATCCATCAAAAAACCTTCATAAATAATATTTTTATCTGCTAATCTTTTAAGAAATTTCATTAATTCATTACCAGTTTTACCCACAATTCTCAATCTGATCGAAGGAATACTCCTTTTGATATGAGGATATACATTCACGATAAACCATATGATCCCTTTAAGATTTGGCATCCATGATAATAACCCTATAAAAGTGATGTTTAAATTTTTAACATTATATGAATATAAATTCTTAGCTTGGAAAGGAACAGGCAGATGGCTCACTTTATTTGGGTTAATATTTTCCAGAAGAAGCTTTTCCCTATCCAGTTTACTGATAGTAAATATATGATCAAATCTATCAAGATACAAATTCTCAAATAATCTTAACTTCCAACTTTCTAAATAATAAATTAATTTGAGTAAGGGATTATTTTCATTCCTACTCAAAACAGAAAAAGCTATTGAGGAAATATTATGCTCGTCATAGATTACTTTACCTAGATAATCCCTAGGGATGTATTGGGCCATATTAATGTGATCAATATAAATTAGATCAAATTTTTTTTGCTGACTTATTTCGTAAACATATTGTCTCATCTCTTTTGAGTAATATTTAAAAACAATAAAAGGCTTATAATGGAAAATGCTTAATAAAAGTTTTATAAAGAGAAGTTTGTTTCTTGAATTTATGACAGGAGAAAAAAAAATCCGATACGATTGACAGTAATCCTTCAGTTTTTCCGAATATACCAATTCATTATAATCATCAATTAAGGAAACATAGTCAATCTTGTTATTTTTTGAAAGCAACATTAAAATTTGATGAGTTTTATATTTAGCTCCGCAATCAATAGGGTAAGGTAGTAAAATTGTAATAAAAAGTATGTTCATTAAATCTTTAAAAAACTTTTTTCATAACTCACATTTAATAAAATAAGCATCAGGAGCTGAATAAGAAGTCTTTCTTAAACAATCAAATCTTTCAGAAAATTCTAATAGGTGGACATTATCATAGGTAAAATCGAACAGCCAGATATTATATTTAATATCCTTCCTACTGTAATTTAATATGTCTTCATAATCCTGTATATAATTAGGAAAATATAACTTTCCTGATATTGATCTATTTTTTATTCTCTTGCCCTGACTCAGATAATATCTTAGCGGTTGAAAATTATATTCCTTATTCTGGGCTTCTAAAAAAATATTATCTGCCCGACTATCTTCAATAATATTTTCATAAATTAGATTACTAGTCTCTCTCCAATTAAACTTAAATATACCTATTTTTGTTAAATCATTAAAACCGGAAAGACTCAGAAAAATATATACTGATAACATGATAATGGTAATAAGGTTTCGATATAAGAAGATAAAATAAGACAGACCAATTAACAATGCGATAGCTATCACATTTAAATGTCTGGCAAGGAATATTGGTTGTATCCAGATGCTAAATAAATAAGCGGAGATAAAGGGAAATAAAATCGATATAAGGATAAAAATAAAAAATAATTTTATTTTTTTATTGGAATTAAAAATACCTGGGATGGATCCGGAAATCATCAGAATTAAATATAATAAAGTTTTACCGTCTATTAAATTTGATATACCTACAAAGGAAGTTAAAGCATTCTGTACCATTTCCTCGCCGGTAAACCAATTAGCTAAAGCTAAAGCAGCCGGTATTTTATTCATGGTGATTAATATCCATAAAAAAATAAATATACAAGTTGTAAATAAAACAAGTAGTTTATAGTATCTGTCATGAAAAAAATACTTTTTGCGGTGGTAAATGAAAAAATAATTTGCCAGTTCAAAAATAATTAAACTTAAGATTAACCAGACAAAACTGTAATCACTTAGCATTCCTAAAATATTAAGGATTATTAAAAAAAATGCAGTATGTTTATCTTTTAGTTTAATAAAATATAAATACATTGAAATCATTACAAACATTATGACTAATGAATAAACGTTAGCCTGCCAGGATAAGGTAATTAAGAAGTTGGAAAACGAAAAAACAGTTAGAATTATTAACCCGAATAAACGGTTTACCAAGTTTTTACCCAGAAGATAGGCTAATATCAGGGCAACAGCTGAAAAGAATAGGGAAGGCAACCGTAGAAATAATTCACTGTTATTAATTAATTGCCAGAAATGCAAGATTAAAGTATACAGAGGTGGCTGAGATACATTCCAGTGCCTGAGCGACAATATATCAAATACTTTACTTTGACTAATGAAATAATAGGATGCTTCATCCAGCCACAGAGGATATTCAACTGCTGCAATTAATCTTAAAAAAAATCCTACTGTAAAAATAAAAACAGCAAATAAACTGATTAAATCCGTCTGTTGTCTGATAATTTTTAATAACTTTTTATCCATACTGATTCTATTTAAACATAAATCCTCGGAGCGAAAAAATCATATTTAAGTATTTTAATCCTCTGATGATGTAGACAGATAAATTCGGCGCTGTTTTTGACAAACCTTTTTTTCTGGAACGGCAAATGAAAGGAACTTCAATTATCTTACATCCGTCGGCCGATTTACGAACCAGAAGATCAATGAAGTATTCCCCGTGATCTCCTTTTAAGTGGAAGTTGGCTAATAATTTTCTCTTGATCAGGATGAAACCTGATGTATATGCAGTGATATTCCTCATAAATAAGAATTGACATAATTTGTTGACAAGAAAACTCATTATTTTTGTCAGTTTTTCATTACGTTGATCTTTTCCGTCTTCAACTAACCAGGAACCGGTTACGATATCTGCTGAAGGAATTTTTTCCATCATAATTTTAAGAATTTCAGCGGGATGGGAAAAATCAACATCCATCCAGACTAGATACGGTGATGAAGAAATGTTTATGCCTTTTTGAATGGATAAAGTCAATCCCAAAGGAGGTAAATTGATAATTGTTTTTACTTGAGAGTATTTTAGGGATAATTTTTCGGCTTCACTTTTTGTACCGTCAGACGAATTATCATCTACTATAATTATTTCTTTAGGATTGATTATTTTTGTAATTTTTTCCACTAACGGACGTAAATTACCATATTCATTTAATGTCGGTAGGATAACGCTTACTGGCTCTGGATTCATTTACGTGTGGCTAAAATTATTACTGATGAACCTATCGGAAAATTAATTTTCTTTAAAAGTTCCGCTTCAAAAGAACAAATCGTTAAAAGGAAACCGTTAACTACTCTTGGAAGTAT
The DNA here is from genome assembly GCA_001779205.1 of Candidatus Gottesmanbacteria bacterium RIFCSPHIGHO2_02_FULL_39_14. Classification (GTDB taxonomy): domain Bacteria; phylum Patescibacteriota; class Microgenomatia; order 2-02-FULL-39-11; family 2-02-FULL-39-11; genus 2-02-FULL-39-14. The sequence continues at coordinate 1,651 of MFJM01000053.1, read as the reverse complement.
ACTTATACTTTCAAGCGGCATGAATTTTTGAATAAATCTGATTAATACAAACATAGGGAAAACAAGAAAATAAATGTGTGATGATTTTTTTATGCTAAATCCAGCTTTGGTGACTTTATCTTCAAGTTCTTTTAAGGAATATCTTTGACGGGCAAACATTACCAAATCATGAGGACCGTAAAAAAAGGCTAGAGCGCAGTCGGTTATTATTAATAATCCGCCGGGTTTAAGAAATTGATAGGCTTTTTTTATAGCCTTCAAGTCATTTCTAATATGCCTATGATAAAGAACATCAAAAAAACATACTAAATCATACTTTGTTTTAGTCTTAAATCTCTCAAATGAATCCGGCTTAAAATTAATTTTTCTTTGTTTAAGAAATGGATAAGCGGACTTTGCCGGTTCTATGCCGGTCACTTTACCCCAGGATTTAATGAATTCAGTCATCCCCCCCGTACCGCAGCCAACATCAAGAATATTGATTTTATTTTTATTCAGGGGGAGTACTGACTTTACGAAATTTCTTTTGGCCAAAAACCACCAATGACTGTCTTCGTTTTCAAACATCAACCGGTATTGTTTATTATCCACTAGAAGTTATTTTAATGGAGAAAGTATCTGACTATCAACCGGCTGATCTTTTCAATCTGTTTTAATTCCAGATTGGCTCCTGAAGGTAATAAGATACCCGTTTTAGCCAGAAGTTCTGAATTTGGAAATTGACCGTAATATTCAGGTCTTCGGTAAGCCGGCTGAAGATGAAGGGGGGTAAAAAAAGTTCTGGTTTCAATACCGTTGTCTGCTAATAATTTTCGTAATTTCGTCATATTATATTCTTCTTCCTTCATCCTGAAAGCTACATGCCAGAAATTACTGCTTCCTTGATAATTTTCTTTTAAAGGGAAAAAGAATTCGACTACGGGTTTAAGAAAATTTTTATATATCTGAAATATTTTCCTTTTTTTTCTGACTGTTTCTCTCGCTTTCTCCAATTGGGCCAACCCTATGGCAGCCTGAAGATTGGTAATTCTGAAATTATATCCTATATTACTGTGCCAGAAGTGTCTGATCGGCGAAAAGTTATAATTATTAATTTTTTTTAATTTTTTATAAAGTTTCAAATCAGGCAGAGTAATCATTCCTCCTTCTCCTGTAGTTATGATCTTATTAATATAGGTACTAAAACAGGCAATTCTGCCTGTTCCGCCGATTTTTTTTCCTTCATATTCCGATCCGAAAGCCTCAGCTGCATCCTCAACAATATTAATTTTATTTTTGTCAGCAATAGAATAAAGTAAATCCAAACTGCAGGGATTGCCGTAAATATGAACAGGCATAATCGCTTTAGTTCTCTTGCTAATTTTCTCCCGAATTTTTTCAACATTAAAATTTCCATCATCCGGATCGCAATCCACAAAAACCGGATTTGCCCCCGCAATAACTGACTGCAAATGCCGAAGAAATCATGGTAAAGGTAGGTACAATTACGTTTCATTCTTTTTGATACCGATTAGTTTCAATGCTAGAAATAAAGCAGCAGTCCCGCTGGAAGCTGAAACAGCAAATGGAGCACCGCAGAATTGGGCAAATTTTTCTTCATACTCATTGTCCAGTACCTGATATACTAGACAGGTAAATAGAGGAGGAAATT
>MFJM01000052.1 GCA_001779205.1 Candidatus Gottesmanbacteria bacterium RIFCSPHIGHO2_02_FULL_39_14 | reverse complement strand
TGGAGTGATAACAATAAGACCTGTGTCCAGAACACCGACTAAGACTCCGACTAAAACACCGACAAAGACACCGACTCCTGGAGTGATAACAATCAGACCTGTGACCAGAACACCGACACCGGGAGTGATAACAATCAGACCTGTGACCAGAACCCCGACACCTGGAGTGATAACAATAAGACCTGTGACCAGAACCCCGACACCTGGAGTGATAACAATAAGACCTGTGACCAGAACCCCGACTCCTACCGGTCAATCAATTCCGGGATGCAGCTGTACCACCTGGCAGAATCAAACTTGTGGAGGAGGATCCTGTACCAACACCCAGATGTACCAGACCAGAGCCTGTACTCCTGACAAGTGTTTGGCTGAAACCCGTTGTGTGACAAATGCCAGCTGTCCGCCGGTTGTCACCGTACCTCCGACCAGAACACCGACTAGAATCCCGACGCCGACTACGACACCGGTTGCCAAAGTTGTGACTCTGCATAGCGTTATTATTAACAATAATAAAGTTACTGTCAGCTATTATAAAAACTTCAGCGTCTGTGCTCTTTTGAAAAATATGAACAATGTTATCCTGCATAGTACGAATTATTACTGTGCCAGTGGTGAGCAGACGATTACCAAAGACCGGTCTCTTTTTGACAGCCGATTGCAAATAGGAATCCGGGTGAAACTATGCCACGGACAAAATAATAGTATCTGCAGTGACCCGGTAACGGTAACTTCCGGTGTTGTACCGACAAATACACCAAGACCGCCGACTAATACACCTCAAGTTCCCACCAGTACACCGGGAGGTCCGACAGAGACACCGAGTCCGACTTCACCGGACCAACTGACACCGACGCCAACTGGGACTGCCTGTTCCAGAGGAGAGTTGGGCAATCTTGATTGTTCTGCCGACAGTTGTATCGATACGGCTGATTTTGAACTGTTCAGACAGGCATTCGGACAAGACGTGGCCAATATAACCGTACCGCCAGGACAGCATACACCCGATTTGGTGGTAGATTCCGGCAATCTGATTGACACGGCAGATTATGAAATATTGCGGTCTAATTTCGGGTCTTGTCAATGAGTTGATGGTTGATGGTTAATGGCAAAATGGAGTAATCTTAAAATATGAAAAGTTTTAGAAAGAATAAGAAACTGATCCTGATAATTCTGCTGGCCGGGCTATTACCCCTATTAATTCTGGCAGCCAGGCAAATTCAGGAGTTAAGAGGCAGGGCGGCCGGTACAAGCGAGGTAGGTGTCAGATTAACTCCTTCAAGCGGAACGTTTAATCCGGGGGAGCAGATGACTTTGAAAATCGCCATGCATAAGCTGGCAACCAGAGCAATTAATGTTTCCGGAGCCCAGGCGCAAATCTTAGTAAGCGATAAATTTACTATTAATAGTGCCAGTTGTGAGGCGCCGTTTAATAGTTTGCCCTTTACCAGAATAACGGGCCAAAATATAACCGTCATGTGTGCCATTTCTTCGGCAGAAACTCCGGTGGCGGTTACTGCTGCTGATTTGCCTTTCGCCACGTTAAATCTGACTGTGGCAGGTTCGGCAGTGGCCGGTTCGGGTCCGGTAACCTTCACTTCGACCAGGGTAACCGAGGCGGGAGTTTCCGGCCAGGCACCGGATGTGTCGACAGCCGGGGAGAGCGGAAATTATGATGTCGGCGGAGGGGGAGGTACCCCTCCCGTTACCGGAGACGTTGTTTTATCCTTCTCACCGGGACAGGTAAATTTACCGCCCGACTCAACAGTTAAAATCATGGCCGACAGCGGTACTAAAAAGGTAGGTTTTACCAGGACGGTGTTTACTTTCGATCCGGCAAAGATTAATCTGGCCAGTGAAATTACCGCTACCAATCCCAATTTATCCACCCCGGTGGAAAAAACTTCGATGGCTGTTGCTAACCAGCAGGGTAAAGCCGTCATCGTAGTGGCTTCATCTCCGTCTGACATTCCGCCCGGCGGAGTGTTTGAGCTGGCTTCATTTACGATTAAGGCTATTTCCACTGTTGCCAACGATACGGCAACCATAAACTTTTTAACCTCGGACATGCAGTATATTGATGAGGCCAATCAAATATTAACACTGGGAGCAATACCTCTCTCGATTACCCTGAACGGACAGAATGTGACTGTGACAGCCACGCCGCCTCCAGGAGGAGATTTCGAAGTTCCGATTGGCAGTAAAGACGTCATTACCGTTGATATTGGAGGAGTTCCCGGAAATATTCCCCAAATATCTTTTTCGGCTGAGCTGGCCCATACCCAGGCTAATCCGGATATGTATTTCCGTTTAAGAGTCAAAGACGATCTTTACTTTGTAGATAATCCCGGTGTTGTACTGGCACCGACCTGTAACAGTCCGAGCGAGGGAGAAAAAGATTTCTATATTCCGGTCAGAGCACAAGGAAATGTTTATAAACCGGTAGCGTCGATTAATGTTCCGGTGCCTTCCGGGGCAGGAGTAGCCAAGGTTACTGCCGACGGATGGGTAGTTTTGGAGGGAATTGCGGAAGACCGCTATTATACTTTTATCCTGAAAGCTCCCAAATTCCGCGGAGTACAGGTGGTTGAGCATGTCTATCTGCAGAGCGGGCAACAAAGCGGACAGGTATTTTCCTGGGTCAATAATCCTTTGGAGCCGGGAGATTTACCCAATCCCAATGATAATCTCCTCCAGGATTGTACGGTTAATTCGGTGGACATTTCCCTGATGGTTTCCCGGATCGGGAGTACGGGAGGTGCAGATCTTAAGGTGGCAGATGTCAATTTCGACGGGATCGTCAACGGCAATGATATTTCCAAAGTAGTCAATACCTTGTCGACCAAGCCCGATGATGATTTGTAAATGGTTAATGGCTAATTTATTGAGAAAAAAATAAATATGACGGGAAAAAGCGAGATAACTAAAATTCTGATTGTTGTGGTTGTTTTAATAATTCTTTTAACGGGGATTTTTATCATCCGCAGAAAGGTGGGTCCTGTTTCACCTAAAAACGTAGCGCAGGAGGTCGGACAGGACGAGAAAACTGTCAAAGAAGAGACAAATGTAATTTTTACAGAGAAATACAAAGAAAGTATTAAAGTGGGAGATGAGATTACAATCGGATTAAAATTTAAGGCTCCCGGTAAAAATGTTTTCGGTTCGGATATCATCTTATTATACGATCCGGAGTATTTAGAGGTCGGTGAAGAAGGAATAGGGAGAAGTGATTTTTTTGCCAATATGCCCAGAACGACAAACGACAATAAAAACGGCATTATTAAAGTGACGGCCTTTGACGGAAGAGATGAAATATTGGAAGATCAGGCTTATGATCTGTTTTCGGTTGATTTCAAGCTCCTTAAAAAGGGTACAACCAATATCAGTTTTAATTTCGAGAAGGGTAAAACCAATACTTCCACGCTGGTTGAGCGGAACTCCAGTCAGAATATTTTAGAAGGAATGAGCGGTCAGACTCTTGTAATAGAGTAATAAAAATGAAAAGGACGGCTTGCCTATTTTTTTTAATTACCCTTTTTTTAATTGCCCCCAAGTTCAGAGGAGCGGTATATGCCCAATATTTTAAACTGGAACTGGAAAATCCGGGACAACAGATTAAAGTCAATGATGTTTTTAATGTCAATCTTTCAATTAATACCGAGGGAGTGGAGGCCATCAATGGAGATGTGCTGTTGGTCTTTGATCCGACAAAGATAAGCATTCTGAATGGCCAAAGCCAGAATTTTTTCACCTTTGCCTTTTCGACGATGATTTCCGGAGTTAACAATAAGTATTTAGCCTCTTCCTGGGACGAGTCTGTTGCCCATGAAAAATCAAGCTCGGTGGATACTCCTTTCTATACTTTATCAGTTAAGGCTGTGGGTAATGGTCAAACAGAGATATCTTTCGAATGTGCAACCGGCAGTGAGGCGGATTCCAATATCAACAGGTCGTCAGACGCAACAGATGTTATTTCCTGTCCTTTAACACCATTAAGTCTTAGCATCGGAGAGACTACCGGTCCGACAACCCCGCCCCAGCCGACTGCAACAAGCGGACCGGCTAATCCGACACCCACAACCGGGGATCAGCAACCTTCGGCAACCAATACACCGGTACCGACCAGAACACCGGTGCCGACGGCAATTCCGACCAATACCCCGATTCCGACCACCGTACGGCAGGTTACTACCACTCCGGCTGAACTGCCGCGGGCAGGAATTATATCCGACACTTTAGGTGTCTTGGGAGTAGGAACATTCTTGACCGTATTAGGATTATTATTTATGCTTTAGGAAAAGTTATGACTTTAGGAATTTTTCAAAAAAAAGTGAAATATATCTTTCTGGTTATCATCTCAATTGCCGTTTTTACGGTAACCATTTTTTTGGGTAAATATTTCTCAGGCTATTTGGCCAGAGCAGGTTCATGTTCTGTTGGCAATGTCAGGGCAGAAAAGGTAAGTCCGAACTCGAGTACCATTGCCTGGGAAACGGATGAGGCAACTATTGGGCGGGTGGAATACGGAACCAATGCCAACCAGCTTACCTTTACCGCTCCGGAGGCTGAAGCGGCCACCACCCATACGGTACCTTTGACACTTTTGACTCCGAATACCGTTTATTATTATCTGATTGCCGTAGGGGAGACTAAGTGTGATTCTTCGGGAGAAAAATGCGAAGAAGGTTGTGTTCCTTATTCCTTCACTACTTCACCGCTGGTTGTCAATCTAACTGAAACTCCGACGGTTGCCAAGACCTTGCCGACTCAGGTAAACCAAACAAATCCGGCGCCAACATCAGCCCTTTCCTTATTCTGCCGGGCGGTACAGGTCAATATCGGAAAAAACAGCAAGGTAGCTACGGAATGGGCGACTCTGAAGAATTACGATATAGACGGCAACGGCATCATCAATGGTCTGGATGTGGTCAAATGCCAGAAGTCAGGCAAGTAATGAATTCTGTTTCAGAGGTTTTTTTTTCTTAAAGAGATTTTTAGATAATTTCAGAAAAAAAATTCTTAATTTATCTTCATTGACAGGTCTTATGGTTTTTGGAAAATATTTTATTTCTTCAATTTTTGACATCATTCCTGCCAGATAAAATTCGGAAAGTCCAGCGTCTTTCTTTTTGGCCAGGTTAAAGAGTATTTTGAAGTCTATTTTTTTTTCAATCTCAAGCAAAAAATAAAGATCGACGAAGTCTTTAGCGTCCGCCCTGCCAAATAATGCTAAAAGTTTACCGACGGCAATATTTTCAAGAGAGTCTATTTTGTAATTTGAAATTAACTTTATTTTGCCGAAATGGACTGGAGTATCTTTGACGAGATCAATTTTTAACATATTTTTATTTATATTTAATATGAATTGCAGAAAGGTTGGACTTGATACTTGGTGCTGTATTTTGCCCGATAAAAATGAAATTATTTTCAAGAGTTCCGAATTAACAGCATTAAATTCAATACTTTGGTTTATGGTAAAAAGATCAATATCTTCACTTAGCCGGTGATGAAGATAAAAGGCAGATAGTGCTGTACCGCCAGTTAAAAAAAAATCTTCTTTTAAAAAACTTTGAAAAAATTCAGCTAAAAATTTTTCTTGAAGACGAGTAAGTATTTTCATTTTAGAAGTTATAACCCCAAGCTTGAAAAGCTTTTTTCCAAATCTGTTTTATTTCTTTTTTAAGCTTTAATTCGGGGAAAATTATTACTAAATTTTCTAGAGTGATATATTTCCAGACATCTTCAAATTTTGCACTTTCCAGAATTCTACTCACAAGAAAATTACGAGTGAATTTATCACCTCTTTTAATAATTTTTTTTACTTCAAGATCACTAAAATTATAATCCCAGAGAAAATAAGGTCTTTTCATGATAAGAAAAATTATAACATAATCTGCGGCAACGGCATCATCAACGGTCTTGACGTGGTCAAATGCCCTTAAATCAGGCAAGTAGCTTCGCCAGGCCTACCTGCCGGCAGGCAGGGGCCGCCCTTGCTGATCTTGCAGAGCGGAGATAAGCTTTTGATAACCAGGTTTGGCGACTAATCTAATCGCCTCATTTATTTCAACCCACAATAATTTTATTGCCGGACTGGTTTTGGGTATATAGGCCTTGGATATAGCCAATTTTGAACCGTCAACAGGATAACCTCTCAAATATAGAGTATTTGCCGGAGATAAGGGCAATTTGGGGTTAAGAACTGTTTCGATATCAATAGGATGGTAGTTTATAAGATGCCTAGAGATTTCAATCTGCATTCTACCACCGATTTCTTCTCCAATTTCCCTCCTCAAAGTAGTTAGAGTATTATTTCTGTCTATTTCCGGATTATGCGAGCCGCCAGGAAACGTGAATTTTATATTACCCTGCTTGTTTCTCTCGAGTTGGACCAATATTTGCGAAATTTCTTTATGTTTTCTTGTTACTAAAGCATAGACTGCCTGGTGTCTGGTGACGGTTTCTTTTTCCTGAGAAGGAAAGACTAAATATTCATCTTTAACTTTCATACCGGAAAAATCAGTTAAATCAACTGCTGGTGAATTTTCCCTTAAAGCTAAAACGGCGTATTTTACTTCGGCAAATTCCGGAGTGCTTTTAATTTCAGCAATTGTTGTGGCATTATCTCCGATGGTATCGATTATAAGAATTCTTTCATCATAATTTAGTTCCTTGATTTCTGCTAGAGCTCTTAATAGTAATTCGCGGTTTTGTTTATCTTTTGGAATAGCTATGAAATTTCTTTCAGGAATCAAATAAAATGCTTTTAATCTGTTAGCGGCACTCAGTGCATACTCATCCAGACAGATGATTGTTTCGGGGTAAAGATCAGTTTGTTGCTTTTTTTGCTCCATTTCTATTTGTTCTTTGATATTTTGGGCAGCTCTGGCTGATTCTATTTCATCGAATCTCATCAATCTTCTTTCATGGGTTGATGGATCGTAATAATAGATTAAATTTCTCATTTTTATTCTAATAAATGCCTTCTGAATCCGGCCAAATTGTTCAAAGTCATACGGCCAATCACGCGGCGGATGAGTATATCTCAGAACACTGGTATCAACCTCTTCCTTTTTATGACGTAATAACCTGGCTAACTGGTACTCGTCGACAGATAATCCGTCTCTAAACCGGTAATTGGTATAAGCTTCAATGGTATAGCAGGACAGTTCGAACGGCACACCGGGGTGATCTTCAAATTCCAATTTAACTCTCATGACCTGATAATCTTCAGATGATCCGGCGTGAGGTCCGGCTAGTGATGAGCCTTTAGCCTGATATTTTTCTCCGTTGAGAGTATCTTCTTCGATCGTGCAACTCTTCAACGGTTTTCCTGCTGCAAGACAGGCGGCTTTTAGATCTTCAATAAAAACCGGAATATCTTCTCCATTAAGAAAAATTGCTTCAGTTCGGTAAAAATCATGAATTGTTGACGGATCCAGGGTATCTTTTCTGATCATTTTTAGTAATAAACTACCTTCGTTTTTGATATCCTCATCGATTTGCAGAGGTATATTATTATCGGTTAAGCGCATTTTAAAAACAGTCAACAGATGATCAGGTTTAGGATCAAATTTTTTTCCTTGGGGAAGGGTCTCGACTCCTTCAACGCTGAAATTTAGGGGGTTAATTAAGATATCGGCTAGAATATTTTTTTTGTGACCTTTTCTACCGAATAAGTATTTACTATAGATTTTTGTAAACTCATGCCTGACTTCCAAAATTCTGGGTTTATGTAGTAGTATTTCCAATTGTCCGTCGGTGAAGACTAAATTTCTTCTGGTCTCGTATCTGGTTTGAGAATCCCAGTTTTTATTAAAGCTTTGAATTAGTTGGTCAGTTAAGTCCCAATCTTTAGGTTCATTCACTTGACCAGGATAAAAGCTGTGGGTATCTGCCAGAACTCCCCGATCCTTATTTTCAATTAACTGGACTGTTGATTGAGCAGCGTTTAAACTGCTATCTAAGAGTTGCTTAAATCCGGAAGTACTCAAACTTATGGGTTTTCTTTCCTTGACAAAAGATAACTGTAATCCATAATCCACCGACTTGGCTTCATCATCATCAGTGAGGATAATTCCGTGGCGCTGGGCAAAAGCCCGAACAAGATTATTTTCAATGCGGTTTCTGGTTTCTGCCGAAACTTCTTCCTGACTGCAGATTTCAATTACTTCGGAAAAATTTCTGACTTCGAAGATTTTAGCAATTCCATCACGCCACTCTCTAATCCGATTCAAATAAGGCCTTTCAACTACATGACCTCGTTTATCTCTTCTGACAACGCTTGCTTCCTGACGGATCCAGGGAGGAATAATTGATTGGCTATCTAATTCTAATTCAGGCCAATAACGGCCAAACCGGCCGGCTTCAACATCCGGTTCAAGACCAAGCAGAGGATAATGGTGTTTTCGGAGGTCTTCCTTTAAAAATTGCCGATCACGCCGAAGCGTTTTTCGTTCTATACTCATATTAAAAAACCTCCCAGCTTTTTGGTCGGGAGGTTCAATTTTTTCTGATTTCTAATACTTTTTTAGCTGCAACCTCCCTGGCTCCCCCGGATGAGAATAAAGACAGGAAGAATTGAATGATATAGCTTGTTTGACATAGCGTATATTTTAACTTAAATGGCTTATAGTAGTCAATATTCAGATTATAAACAAATGAAATATGTTTATTTGTACTTTAATATGTAATAACCTATAATTGCAGATTTAAATGACTAGAATCGAAAATCTGGACAAAATTTATCAAAACACACCAGAACAGAACAGAAACGCCCGGATTTATTATGGCATGGAGAAAGTTAGTCGAAGGAGAAGTTTGCAGCATACCGGACCCAGATTAAAGATTATATTCTCTCCAAAAAGCATTCCTGATAATTATCTGCCAGAAAGAGTGGGTAATTACAGCCCTATAGAACTAAAATTTTCGGATGATCCGGTTAAAGATCAGGAAGTGAAAATGTTAATGAGTAAGCTTTACACGGAGTGCGGAAAATATATGGACTATGATGAACTTGCTAAAATTGATACGGCTATGGCTATGATGCATTACGGTCATCAAAACCAGCTCAGGGAAAATGGTGATCCCTATGTTATTCATCTGTTAAACGTAGCTTTACCTTTAGCAAAAAAATTTCAAATGGATTGGGAATCAATAGCTTCAGCTCTTACCCATGATTTATTGGAAGATTCGGAAAGGAATGGATTTCCGGTTAACGAAAGAGATCTCAGCAGGTTTTTATCCCCAGTAGTTGCTGATACAGTCGAGTCATTATCAAAGGTCAGATTCGGCCAGCCGATTCGGGAAGAATATGTAGACGGTGTTACCAGGGCAGAACTTATTAAATCGTTAAGAGATAACCCTAGAGCAGCGATTATAAAAATTTATGATAGACTTCATAATCTTCAGACGATAGAATTTATACCCGATCCAAAAGATCGAGAACAAAAAGCCATTGAAACTTTACGTTATTATGTGCCTCTGGCTAATTTCTTAGGACTTTATGATGAAGCACAGGAATTGGCTAAACTGGCGTTGAATGTGGTAAATCCTGAATTAACTGATGAATTGGAAAGAGTACGGCAGGAATACATCAAATTGATTAACGAGGTGGATCCGCAAGCTGGAATAAGTTATAGAGATGAGGTAAGAGACAAAATTGCACATTTATTGGAAAGACACCCTAAATATATTCATATGTTTGTTTCCGATATCTACTCAGTTTACAGAAATTTGGAAGTCGGAAAAAGCCCAACAATAGAAGACTATTTTTTAAGAGTAGATTTGGAAACCCATTCTAAGGAAAACTGGTTAGATTATGCCTGGTTGTCAAGATTACATTTATTAGCTGACAGAGATAGAGATTTTTATGCAGAGGAGACGGTATATCCGGAAGCTTTAAGGGAAAAAATATTAACTAACAGGTTAAATTCCTTGGAGTTTTTTATGAATTCCAGTTTCGGACTTCAATCAAAAATAAAATTCAATTATTATTCTCAGGGAGGAATAAAGATTGTTCAGACGCCGATCGTATATCTTTATTACCGAAAATCGCCTGATCTGGATGGACTCATTGAAAATTCTAATATCTTAAAC
>MFJM01000051.1:24207-31687 GCA_001779205.1 Candidatus Gottesmanbacteria bacterium RIFCSPHIGHO2_02_FULL_39_14 | reverse complement strand
CGACTTTTTCAAAGGTTGAACTCTTGACATAGTACTATATTGGGTATAAAATAAGGGCTAATTGAGGTTTATAATATGAACACACCAATTCAATTAAAAATCAACCTGACCGAAGAATTGCAAGAGTTACTTAAGTCAAAAGCAAGTAAATTCGGCATCCCCTTAACCCAATACGTTAAGCATGTGTTAATAAAAGATGTGGAAGGTCAGGAGTATCCGATTTTTAAAGCATCCGAAGAAACGGAAAGAGAAGCACAGGAAGCGCTCGAACAATTAGATAAAGCTGTTGATGCCAAGAGCTTTTTCCAAAAGCTTCATAAATGATTGTCAAATTTTCGCCACAACTTCAAAAAGAACTGGAAAAAATATACCGGAAGGAAAGGAAACTGTCAGATCGAATTGAAAAACAGTTAACGCTTTTTGAAGAAAATCCAAAACATCCGTCACTTCGTACCCACAAATTATCAGGCAGTTTAAAGAATATATGGAGTATATCCATAACTTCTAACATCCGCATGGTTTACGTTCTTTTAAACGAAAATTCTGCTCTTTTTTTCAAAATCGGCACCCATGATGTAGTATACAGTGAGTAAATCAGGGTAAAATCCGGAATCTTAGCTGTTTTTTGATTTCAACGGCTATTAACGGAATAAGGGAGAAAAGAACGATATAAAGCCAGCCGAAGGGTGCGAGCTTTGCGGTTTTGAAGATAAGGTTGCCCCAATGTGTTTGGACAACCAGGATCTGCAGCAGAATGGAGATTACAACTCCCCAAACGAGATAGATATTGGAAAAGAGGCCTAAATCAAAGATAGATTTGCGGGTGGAGCGGTTGTTGAAAGCATGGACAAGCTGGGCGAAAGCCAAAGTGGTAAAAGTCATGGTTTGGGCCTCTCTATAATTAAAATGTTTCAGCGCAAAAAGAAAAAGCAGAAAAACGGAAAGGCCGATGATGGAACCTTCAATCACCATATAAGCCCATCTTTTGCGGTGAAGAATTCCGAGGGCAAGATCACGGGGAGGATTTTTCATCACATCCCGTTCAGGTGGTTCCATACCAAGGGCGAGGGCAGGGAAACCGTCGGTCACTAAATTTACCCAAAGTATTTGAATTGGTAGGAGAGGAAGGGGAGTTGACATAAGAACAGCGGCGGTAACCACCAAGACTTCGGAGAGATTGCAGGAGATTAAATAGCGGATGAATTTTACCAGGTTGGCAAAAATGATTCTGCCCTCCCGGACGGCATCAATAATAGTGGCGTAGTTATCATCGGTAATGACCATATCAGCAACTTCACGTGTCAAATCAGTGCCGGTTCTGCCCATAGCAATTCCGATATGAGCGGCTTTAAGAGCTGGGGCGTCATTGACTCCATCGCCGGTGACAGCCACTTGAGTGTTAGCTATTTTTTTAATGGCGGTGACAATTTTTAATTTGCCCAGAGGGGAAATGCGGGCAAAAATATTGACTCCTTTCTTGATCAAACCGGCCAATTGGGAAACCGTTAATTTATCCACTTCCAGCTGGGTAAGAATGCGGTTGTTTTCACTAAGAATCCCGGCCTGTTGGGCAATGGTGGCAGCTGTTTGACTGTGGTCTCCGGTTATCATGACGGTTCTAATTCCGGCCAGTTTGGCTTCTCTTATTGCCTTGACGATTTCCGGTCTTAATGGATCCTGCATGGCGACGATACCTAGGTATGTTAATTTATTTTCTTCGATAATATCGGTTTTAATAGCCCTCTTGACTTGGCTTTCGGAGATTTGCTTTTTGGCGATCACTAAGCTTCTTAAACCTTTTTTGGCCAGTTCAACATTTGTTGCCAGAATTTTCCGTTTTTCTTTTGGGGATAAGAGGCAACAGTTGAGAATTATTTCAGGAGCGCCTTTGGCATAGAGCAGATAGTTGTTTTTTGACCGGACTACCACACTCATCATTTTTCTTAAGGAAGTGAAAGGTTTTTCGAAAACCCTTTTGTTGTGGGCTAATATCTGTTTGACATTTAATCCGGCACGATAGCCGGCAACCAGAAGGGCGGCTTCTGTAGTATCACCTAAAACCTTCGGCTGTTTATATTTTTCTTCAAGAGTGGCATTGTTAGCCAAGACGGCACTTGTCAACAATTCATTAAGCGAACCGTCGTCTTTAGGGTGATAACGCTTATTCATTTCGTTATAAAAAGTACCTGTTAGCTGATAGCCGTTTCCTTGAATGCGGATTAATTTATTTTGGGGAAGTACTATATTGACGACATTAATAACATTTTGGGTTAAGGTGCCGGTTTTATCAGTGGCGATTATTCGGACCGCTCCCAGGGTTTCGACAGAGGGCAATTTTTTAATGATCGTTTTTTTGTCAGCCAGTCGCTTGACACCGATAGACAAAACTATAGTTACGATAGCCGGTAAGCCTTCGGGAATGGCAGCCACGCTCAACGAAATGGAAACCAATAGGCTTTCCACCAGATGAATGTCATGGAGAAGGTTGAGAGCAAAGATGATGGCGGCAATAATTCCGATAATAGCAGTCAGGGTCCAACTGACTTTTTCCAGTTCTAGGGTGAGGGGAGTTTTTTCAGATTTTGTTTGATGAAGTGAAGCAGCTATTCTGCCGATTTCCGTATTAAGACCGGTACCTATGACGATGGCCTTGCCCCGACCGGAGACAATTTTGGTATCCTTAAAAATCATATTAAGCTGGTCAGCCAGGGGGGCGGTTTTTAATATAGGGTCAATATTTTTGGTAACGGGTAACGATTCGCCAGTAAGAATGCTTTCGTCAACAATGAGGGAAAATTCTTCTACCAATCTGGCATCGGCGGGGATTTTTTCACCTTCTTCGAGGATGAGTACATCGCCGATAACTATTTCGCCGGCAGGAACTTTTTGTACCTTGTTGTCTCTTAAGATCAGGGTATAAAGGATCTCTTTTTCCTTTAAAGATTCCAACGTTTTTTCTGCCTTAACTTCCTGAATGGTGCCGATAGTAGCGTTAAGAGCGACAATGGCAAATATAGCCAGGGAATCAACAATATCACCTATAAAAAGCGAGACTAGGGAGGCCAGAAGCAGAATAATTACCAGCAGGTTTTTGAACTGATTGATGAAATGGAGGATGGCGGGTGGTTTGGGCTTAGCCGGGAGGGCGTTAGGACCATATTTTAGCAGTCTGATGCCGACTTCTCTTTTGCTTAAACCGTGATTGACATCGGCTGATAATTCGCGAACTGTTTCCTGAACTGATTTCTGATAGTACATTAATTAAAAATTAATACCAATAAACCAATTATCCAATAAATACGAATTAATTGGAAATTAGGTGATTAGTTGATTTATATTATTCCGCCAAGCTGGGACGGAACTAGGAATGACAGGAAAAATTGCATCACAGGACTAATGATGCGAAATATGGGGGAGGAGCCGAAAAAAGGGAAAATCAAGAGCAACAGAAAAATTATTCCGTATCTCTCCAGTTCCAGCCAGTCATGATAATATTTTTCGGGTAATAGTCCGGCGACTACCTTAAATCCGTCCAGAGGATGGACAGGGATGAGGTTAAAAACGGCCAGGAGAATATTGATTCTAATAAAGGAAACAAAGAGATCAGAAACAAAAAAATTAATGGTAATATTGGGTGAGTTGACCAGAAATCTTAAGAATATACTGGCCAAAACTGCCATAATCAGATTGGATGACGGACCGGCAAAGGAAATTAAGGCTGCATCTTTTTTGGGGTGTTTAAGGTTAAAGGGATCAAAAGGTACTGGTTTGCCCCAGCCAAAACCTGCCAGAAGAAATAAAAATGTTCCTATGGGATCAAGGTGGGAAAAAGGATTTAGAGTAAGTCGACCGCTAAGTTTCGGGGTAGGATCACCCAAGCGGTCAGCAGACAGAGCATGGGAAAATTCATGAATAGTAATGACTACTAAAAGCAATACGGCAAAGATGATAAAACTTAGAGGATTTTGGAATAAAAGATCGAGCATATTGTTTCTCCCAATGAGTTTTGATATAGTATAGCACATACTTATGGCTCTAATTTGTCAACATTGCGGCAGAGGAATCGGTTACGGTCATGCGGTTTCCCATGCCAAAAACAGGACAAGGCGAATTTTCAAACCGAATATTCAAAAGCTGAAAGTTCTCAAGAATGGCATATCAGTCAGACTAAAATTGTGCACTAGTTGTATTCAAAGATTAAAAAAGGATAAATATTTAGGCCAATTCAGACTTATTCAATACCTTCAAGCTGATCAGACGGTTAAAGAGGAAATGGCCAAGATTGTTAAAAAACCCACGGTAGAAAGTGTAAAAGTAGAAGAAGAGAAAAGGGGCGAAGAATTAAAGATTGAAGACATTGTGGGAAAGAAATAGAGTACGAAAAATAAATTTTTATACTTTTTAATAATCACCCTAACCTTTATCCTCAGAGTCTACCGAGTTTCAAGTTTCCCTCATGAATTATATGTTGATGAGGTTTCCATCGGCTACAACGCCTATTCGATCCTGAAAACTAATCAAGACGAACACGGAAAAAGATTTCCATTCTACTTTGAGGCATTCGGCGAATATAAATTGCCTGTTTATATTTATTCCGTTTCTTTTTTCCAGTCAATATTGGGAAAAGGCAATCTGAGCGTAAGGTTCCCGTCTGTTTTGGCGGGAACAATGACGGTAGTGTTTTTAATAAAACTTATTGCGGATTTAACTAAACGCAGAAAACCGGCTTTAATTTCCGGTTACATTCTGGCGATATTGCCCTGGCATGTTCATTTCGGCAGAGCCGGTTTTGAAGCAAACCTGTCATTATTTTTTATCACGGCGGGGACATACTTATTATTTTCCTTTTCACAGCGGAAAATAAACCTGCTGTTATCATTTATATTACTAACACTTGCTTTTTATACCTATTTCGCAGCGCGGATTTTTTTACCTCTTTTATTAATAAGCTTATTCATTAAAGATAAGAAAAAGCTTAAAAAAATTATTCTTTTCTTAATTCTGCCTTTTATTCTCTTTAGTTTATCATCCCAAGGCCTGGTTCGCCCCTCAACTGTATTATTTACCAGGGAGGTAAAAGCCAATCCTGACACCTTTTTTACCAATAAAATATTTTTGTTTAATGAGCAGTTTGCCAAGAACTATTTTAAATATTTTTCCCTGGACTTTTTATTTTTTTCAGGTGACGGCAACGGCAGGCACGGAGTAAAAGAGATAGGAGGGATTTATTTGTGGTTGTTGCCCTTTCTTTTATTAGGAATACACAGGGGAATAAAAGAAAAGAAATTTGCAGATAAAATTTTTTTTATCTGGTTACTAGTTACTCCGATTGCCGGGGCGCTGTCCATTCCGTCACCCCATACCCTAAGGTCATTATATATGGTGGTGCCAATTGCTTATTTTAGTGCTTCAGGTATGTCAAGGTTAAACCTTGACAAGAGATTGCTATCTTGCTTTATTTGTTTTATCGTAATTTATTTTCTTTTTCAATATTTGCACATTTATTATGTCCATTACCCTAAAAGAACTTCCCCTGACTGGTCGGGCGGATACCGGCAAGCGATCGAATATGCGGTTGAAAGAGAAGATAAATATGACAAGATTTTTATTACCGATAAGATGACTCTTGGATATATTTATTTATATTATTACGGAAGGGAAGACCCGGCAGAAGTTTTGAAATCGCCTGCACCCCAAAAAGGATTTGAAAAATTTAAATTTGTGTCTTCACCCTTTAACCAAAAAATTGAAGGCAAGGTTCTTTACCTTGGTCCGTATTGGGAAGATTGGTACGGGAAAAAACTGGCAGAAGTTAAAAATCAGGGAAATGACTTGGTTTTTACAATATGGGAGAATTAGGATTTTGCCATTATAGCGATGTTTTTCAGGCGGTAACTGGCGGCCTGATCAGTGATATAACCGCGGATAGCGGTGTACCGATATTTTTAGTCCGTAGCTTGCATAATAAACTTCTCTACATGGTAATTTATTCCTTGAAATGTTATTTGATTTATTTTGATTTTAGCCAGGTATTGAAATTCATCTCACCCTTTCTTTTGCCGTTTATTATCTATGCTTTGTTGGGAGAGAAAGGGAGAAAACGGGTAATCTTACTGTTTTTGGTTTTTCCTATAATTTTTATTTTTCTGTTAAAGAATTTGCAGATTGGCACAAAAATCTATGTTTTCCAGGGGTTTTATATAACAATAGGAATTATCGGTTGTCTGAAGATAGTTATAAATGCCAGAAGGAGATTATTAAATTATCCGCGCAATTAACTTATTTTCTTTTAACGCTTCCACACTGACGTTTATAAAAACTCCCGGTTGCAGATGGTTACTACTATTTATTAAAACCGGAATTTGATTATCCAGTAAAATATTAAATAGATGGTTATTTTTATTAATGATCAGAGCGGAAAATTTTTTTCCGATTAATTTAGAAAGAAAGCGGCGATATTTGTTTTGGCTTAATTTAAGAAGAGCTTGAACTCTTTTTTTCTTAATATTATCAGGTATATTTTTGAGCCTTTTTTTCATATAATAGGCGGCTGTTTTTTCCCGCGGGGAAAAACGGAAGAGATGGAATTTGGAGATGGGAGATTTTTTGAGAAAATTATAGGTGTCTTGGAAATCAGAGTCACTTTCTTCCAGAAAACCGACGATGACGTCGGTTCCAATGAAGGCAAGGGGATTGATTTTGGCAAGTGTTGACAATTTTTCCTCAAATTCTTCACGGGTATAACCCCGGCGCATAAGGCCGAGGATTTTATTTGAGCCTGACTGAAGCGGGATATGGAAGAAATTAACCAGGCGGCGGAGGGGTAGGATTTTTTTATAAAAATCAAGAAATTCGTCAGTTACACTCCAGGGATGGATAGAGCCGAAACTGATGCGGGGAACTTGAGTGTTTTTTAGGACCCTCTCTACCAGATTGAGAAAATTTTCTCCGCTATCATATCCAAATGCCTGGGTATTTATGGCAGTTAGAATTACCTCTTTAGTTTGACTGTTGTAACTGTTTATTTGATCAATAATTTCAGTAATTTTTCTGGATTTGGGTTGTCCCCGCAAGTAAGGGACGATGCAAAAGGTACAGAAGTGTGAGCAGCCGTCCTGGATTTTGACAAGAAGCCGGCCGGAAGATAAGTATTTAGAATTATATAGCCGGTAGTTAGAAGTCGGCAGTCGGCTTTTTGGAAAAAATCTTTTTTGGATAATATCTGCGATAAATTCTTTATTGGGATTGTCTATAAGTTCAGCTGATTTAATTTTTACTGCTTCATTAATCCATTTAGTGGCGGCGCAACCCGTAACAATTAATTTTGTCCGGGGAAGTTTTTTATCCAACTGGTAAATCAATTGTCTGGCCTCACGTTCGGCTTTGGCGGTGACAGCACAGGTATTAATGATAAAAACTGACGGGTTATTGCTATCAAGGATAAATCCTCTCTCGATTAACTGACGGTCCAGAACTTCCA
>MFJM01000051.1:13940-24183 GCA_001779205.1 Candidatus Gottesmanbacteria bacterium RIFCSPHIGHO2_02_FULL_39_14 | reverse complement strand
CGAAAGAGAAGGAGTAGAAGGATTTTGTCATTATTTGACTATTTTTTAAAGATCTCTTTTTCCAACTTTTTAGCCTGATTTAAGAAAAAATCTTCTACTTCTTTCTTATTGAACGGAACAAGCATTTTTGGAAATTCTAATTCTTCAAAGTCTTTAATTCGAGTGAATTGACTGATGAGATTTATTTTGTCTATATGCCAATCAAATTTAGCTTTAGCATCAAGGATTAATTTTTCTAGAGAATAATTATATTTTTGCATTATAAAATATAAATCAATGTAGTCTCTTATTCTTGGTTTCATAAACGTGGAGTTCCGCCGGTTAAGTAGAAATTATTGGTAATTCTTTTATCTAGCTGGACAAGTTCCAGAAAGTTAAGTTGTTTGGGAGTGAATATAGTTTTCCCCATAATAAATATTCTATTGCTCTTTTTTTATAAGGATCTAGTCTGTCTTTTATCTTTGGCCAGGCTATTTTTACCTCTTGACGATCCAGTTTTTCCCCGTCAAGACCGTAGTTAATAAGCTGGGTCAGCCGCCACAGCTTATACTCTTTTGGATTTTCCCGTTTAAATTTTTCTTCATCAACTGACCAGTTCCACATACAAGGATATTATAGCTTATTTGAGGTAGCTAGTCATCAGTAGAGATGCTCATTCTCCGCCTGATTCACCCGGCAACCGAAAGAATAGGAATAGAATAATTTTTCTTTTTAAAATAATTATAACTCTTCATCTATAAATTATTGTAATGACTTTTGGTATAATTAAAAGTCTAAATTATACCGATATAAAGCTCCGGCTAATTGACATTAATATATTATGTTGGTAGAATATCATCCTAAATTAATAATTTAATATATGGAACAATTAAAAGAGTTAGAGGGACAAATTAGTCAACTTGCGATGCCTTTACAAGACGGAGAATTATCTGGAACATCGGGGCCAAATATCGGACAAACCGGAATTGAGACAGCACCAAATATAAGTCTTTATGAGCAGGTATTAAAAGCTCACGGGCAACCTTTGCCTGATAGTGAATCAATAATTAACGGAAAATCGGGCGGATCTTTTAATCCTGATGAGAAGAGTAATCATGAGATTGTTCTTACGTCTGATGCGTCCGGAGGAGTTCTGTTTACTGTTGATCGTCAGGAACCAAAATCGGATCCAAAGACGCAAACTGTATCAGATAAAGATATCACCTCTAGCACGCCAAAATTATCACTCACGGCTACCCTTTCCAATTATACTTATACAGGGCAAAGACTGGATGATTCTTATTCTGATGATACTCAAAATGATGGTTGACGAAGTCCAGCGATGAAATCCGTACTTAAACTTTTGTGAAAAATAAGACCATCGTAATTCTTACCAACAGCACAGACTCCCACGCGCATATCCTGGTTCCCCAAATTCAAAAATTAAACGGTCAAGTATACAGGATCGATACAGACAGGCTGCAGACGCATTTCCAGATAACATTTAATCCGGAAAAAGGCATTTTTTCCCTTGAAACACCAGTCGGTAAAGTAGAATCGGGTAATATTTTCTCCATG
Organism: Candidatus Gottesmanbacteria bacterium RIFCSPHIGHO2_02_FULL_39_14; assembly: GCA_001779205.1. Lineage (GTDB taxonomy): Bacteria > Patescibacteriota > Microgenomatia > 2-02-FULL-39-11 > 2-02-FULL-39-11 > 2-02-FULL-39-14. The sequence continues at coordinate 22,626 of MFJM01000051.1, read as the reverse complement.
TGGGTCAGAAGGCCCTACGATTTTGCTTTTAATGTCAGGGATGCCAAATCAAAATTTGTCAGACAGGAATTAATGGCTGTAATAAGATCTATTTCTTTATATCTACCGAGTGAAACATTGATCGTTGACAATCCTGAAGCTGTAAAGTTTGCTTCATATAAGATTCCCCAATTGAAAATAGCTAACCAACTCAAAATAAGAATTCCTGATACGGTTATTACTAATATTCCTCAAACGGCAAATCAGTTTATAAAAAAATATAAGAAAAATGTAATTATTAAACCTTTGGCTATCGGAACAGCTGAATATAATAATCAGGCGTTTTCAATATTTACTGAAACAATTGATAAAATAATTGATCTTGATCTTGTAAAAAATTGTCCGACCCTTTTTCAGGAAAATATCAGGAAAAAAAGCGAGTTGAGAATAACTATCATTGGAAAAAAGATTTTTACTGTTGAATTTGATGTGCAAAAAATACCTGAAGCTAAAATTGACTGGAGACGGGCAGGTGAGAAAATTACAACTATACCCCACAAAGTTGTTACTCTTCCTGATAAACTCGAAAAAAAACTGCTGGCTCTGAAAAATTATTACGGACTCAAATTTGCAGCAATTGATATGGCTCGGACACAAGATGATGGATATGTATTTTTTGAGTTGAATCCGGCAGGGCAGTTTTTGTGGTTAGAGGAGGTAACCGGCTTGCCATTAGCACGCGAAATGGCTAAGTTCCTTCTGGGGATGAAATAAATTTACTTAATTAGGCCTGTTGTGCCTGAAAGGGTTTTCTAATCTGTCAGGAAGGTTTCTGGTTACGGCTGGCGGCTGAGGATCCTGATTACCGTGTCATCTTCTCCTGGAGGTAATTTGCCGGTTTCGGTTTCTCCTGGAGGAGTTACCTCAGGTGAACCTTTTTCCTTATCATTTTGTTCATAAGGAGTTTCAGCTTTTGGCCGGTTGGAAACATATAAAATTTGATTACTCTTTTTTGAATAAGCAGGACAAACGCCTGTATGAAACATTCCACAGTTGGGGCATTTAAAAACGTCGACTTCAGCAATTATTTCTCCGTTTTCCAGCCAAATACCTCTATAATGGCCATCTGAAACATGGATAATTTTAGTTTGTTTATCAGGAGTCTGTCTTGGTTCCGGTGCATAAATATACATACCTTCGTTCAGCTCAGATTGACCTGCATTTTCCATTTCAATTTCAAATCTTGCTAGATCTAGAATGACTGGGATATACGAGCCGTCGATAGGACCTTTTGTTCCTAAATAAGTGATTATTTCGAAATATCGTTCCAAAACCTCGGCAGTTTCTTTCTTCAAATGTCCTTGTGCGTTACCCAGATGCTCACTAAATGTTTGATCTCTGAGTTCTATTTGCAGCTTGTCCATGGAGGTACCACTTGGAGAGTAATTGTAGAGGGATACACTGGAGGCAGCAGCCACAGTTGCGAAATCATAAAAGGGTATATGACCGGATATAGAGACTTCACCTAATATCGGACCGTTAGGAGTAATAGTAATGTAATCTATTTGCTGACCGTAACCTAAATCAAAAAGCACAAAAGCATGCATGCCTTCGTGTTTGGCTACTGGCAATAGTGACCAGTCTGTTGTAACGGCCCGTTCTTTCGGTCCGGGTATAAACATCATCGATTGGGTAATATTTTCCTGATAAGGCGTCTCAGATAAAAATTCAGTAGTTTGTGAAGGCGGTGAGAATTTCGGAGTTGAAGTATAAGTATCTACAAAAGGATTATTAGGCATGGCGCCTTCAAAAGCAGTCCTAACCTCTGGAGAAATATTTGAAACACCTGTTTCTATTGCCATAAGTTTTAGGTATTTTAGCAGAGATGGCTAAAATAACAAAAAAAGCTCATGTTAATATATCTTGACACATGTATAGATTTGTATTAATATTATTATAATATGAGTAAAATTGTTAATTCCATCCGTAAAGCAAGGCGTCAAAAAAAATTAACCCAGGAAAAACTGGCCGATAAAATCGGGGTAACCAGACAAACCATTATTGCCTTGGAGAAGGGAAATTATACGCCTTCAGTCATGTTAGCCCTAAAGATCTCCAAGTTCTTCAAAGTTAAGGTGGAAGACTTATTTAAGATAAAAAGATAAACCTTTCCCTCTAAATCTTCAATATAATTTGCAAAAAGTATCCAATTGTGGTATTTTACACCGTCAAATTAGGCCATTATGGCTTTTTTTCGTATTTATGACTAAAGATGTAAGCTCGGGAGAAAAGCTCCAAGCACAACTTAATTTAATGTCGGAGACTAAAAAGCGCGATCTGGAATCGTTTATTGTCAACACGGTTAAAATCAAGCTGATAAAAAGGTTTGAGGAAATTTTAGAGATCGAAGGCAAATCCAATTTAAGGCAGCTTTTGTTAGTTCCGGTTTTTTCCATCTCCGAATTAAGCCGGAGGATTGCTGAAAAAGCTCCCGAACTGACGACTTTGTATTACAAGGAGCTTTTTGCCGCTTTTGACGAGGCAGGAAATCGATGGACTTAAATTGATACTTAACTGATCAATCTGTAAAATAAAGATTGTTGTTATGTCGAAATATGAAAAAAGGATTGGTTTACTACCAGCAAGTAAGCTGACATTGGAATTTGTTTTGGGAAAAATTGATCAGTCAATCGAAAAAGCGGAATTAAGAGTTAAAACTTCTCGTTTGGCAGAGACTCCTGAAGGAGAGGTGGCGTTAAAATACGCTTTAACCACAGGCGGTTTACTGTCACCGATTCTCAGATTTCCTTCTCAGACTTTGGCTTCAAATCTCTATGAAGATGTTGAGGGCAACGGAGATGATAATCAGTATAAAAAAATAGATCTGATTGGGGATGAAATTTTTAACAGATTGAAACCAGGTTTTAGGCAGCCATATGTTTTTTTTGTCGAAGAAAGAAAGAGATGGAATAAAGTTAGATCCGGAAATGAATTAATGGTAGTTATTGATCCTTTTGACGAGACCAGCGCATATCAGAAAGGCGGCAGGGTACAGTCATCGGCAATTGTTATTTTGGATGAAGAAGCGGGATTGGCAGCTTCAGCCATAGTAAATTTGATTGATCAGGAGATTTTATTTATCGAAAAAAGGAGAGAAAAATATGCGGTCCAACTTTTAACATACGATACCGATAGATATATTTTAAGGGAAACCCGTTTGCCTTCTGTGATAAATGAGGAAATACAGATTGCCACTTTGCCCAGAAGGATAAGTGAAATCAGCGTTTTATTTGAAAATATACCTTATCCTCAAATGCCGACATTCGGCGGTTTTGGTTTAATGGCCGTATTAAGGGGAGAGACCAATATAGTGTTTGATCCGAAAAAGGGGCAGCCGTGGTATGAAGCAGTTCAAGTTGGTTTACCGGCAGAGAAAATGGGCTTGAGGGTGACTGACGGAAAGGGACATAGAATTAATTGGGGGCAATTGATTGATGCTTCTTTTAAGGACGTAGATATAAGACAAACAATAGCTATTAGTAATTTGAGTGAGGTTGAGCATCTTAAATTATTATCTGATTTAAAACTTCCGGATAGCCCTCTAAGAACTGTTTGAAGGTTACCTCTTTTTTTCCTTCCAGCTGGACGATATCGGGGATCAATTTATGGTTTTCCAGATGTGATTTGATAATTTTTAGTCTCTTTTTAGAAGGAAGAATTGTCCAGACCCCCGGCCAGGGATCGAAGGCACGGACGGCCCTTTCGACATATGTAGGAAAATCAGCAGATTTTGATAGAAGTGCACGCCGGAAGTCCGTAAAGAGTAGGTACCCGTCTTGGCGGGTTAATTTTCTGGTGTAACTGGCCTTTTTTTCATCCTGTTTTTTAGCTACCAGCTTTCTGGACAAGTAATCTTTAATGATGTCTGGGAAATCGAAAGAAATCAGATGAAAAAGTTTTTCATAAAGAGTTCTGGCGGATACTTTTTGAGGATTTAATTGATATTCTAGCTGTTTAATGATAGGTCCGGCATCGACTTTTTCGGTCATTTTAATTAACGAAACCCAGGAAGTAGTCTGTCCGGATAAAATGACCTGGGGAACAGGGGAAGGACCGCGGAATTGCGGCAGCCGACTGAAGTGAATATTAATAGTTGAGAATTCGGGCAGTTGGAAGATATCTTGGGGGATTATCAGACCATAGTCGGCCACCACTGCCAGTTTGGCTTTGAGGGAGGAGATTTTTGTTTTTAATTCCAATAATTGTGCGACATTGTGAGGAGTAAAAATTGTGATATTCTTTTTCTCAGCGAATAAACTGACCGGATTAGAAATTGATTTAGTAATAACAGTAGACAGATTAAATTGCTGGTAGAGAACGTTTATAACAGGTAAACAATAGTCTGAAGAACCGAAGAAGATGATATTCATAATTCTATTTCGATGAGTTTTTCTTCGCCTTGGTTGTTTTTTCTTCGCCTTGGTTGTTTTTTTCTATACGGTAAAACTTTTGGTTCTGCTCAAGGACTCTTTGGGTAAAGAGAATCCCCTGTAAGTGATCCGTTTCATGTTGGACAATGGTAGACAAAAAGTCCGAGTATTGCCTTTCTTCAGATTCTCCCTTAAGGTTGGTAAAACGGAGTTTTACTACTTTAGGTCTTTTTAAATACCCCCAAACATTGGGAATTGACAGACAACCCTCTAATTTTTTTTCATTTGCTTTCGATTTTTTATCCGTATCAATGCGGCTGATTTCCGCTAATTCCAGAGAACGGTAAGTAATTTCGGGATTGAGAAAAACTCCGATGGGGTCATTTTTGGTCGGACGGGTAATAAATATTTTTAAGCCGATTCCGATTTGGGGTGCAGCCAGTCCGACACCTTTTGGATGGCGGGTTCCGACAAGAGTTTTTTTCATCCGGTCGACTATATCCAGGATTTTTTTATCAATCTTGCCGACGTTTTTGGCCGGAGTGGTCAGAACAAGATCGGGAACTTTGACAATCATAATTTAAGAATTAACATTATTATTTTAACTCTTTGAGGAGATTAAGAGCTTCTTCATCTGCCGGGTTAATCCTGGTGAGAATAAAATTAAGCGCCTGGAGAGCTTTCTGGTTTTGGTTATCCCTTTTATAAAAGACCGCCTGGGCCAAATAAGCATCCCGGTAGTTAACTTTAAGTCGGATTGTTTCCTCCAGTTCCCGGTAGGCTTTTTGGCGGTCGGCGGCAGCGTCGTACATTAAGGCCAGATTATAACGGATTTTGGGATCGGTTGGTGAAAGTTCTTTAGCTTTTTCCAATGAGATAACCGACTGGTTTAAATAGTTTTGATTAACGATTGACAAGGCATAGAGAATTCTGGTCCGGGTTTTCCAAAAATTGACATTCCGGGGAGAGATTAACAGTGCTTTCTGGTTGGAAGCGATTGCTTCATTAATAAAGCGGGCGGATTCAGTTGCTCTATTTTCAGAAAAATAGGCAAGTCCGATCTGGGCTGCGGGAAAAGCAATTTCATCAAGGTATAAAGGCTCGTTTTGGTTTAAAAGAAGCGCTTTTTTAATGTTTTTATAGGCAGGTAAGTATTCCTGGGCGCGAGCGGCCAGATTGCCTTTGGCGAAATAATAATCTGCCAGCCAGAATTGACCCAGGCGGAATAATAAATAAGTTCCAAACATTACCGTGAGAAAAGTCATGATTTTTTGATAGGACGCGGCAGGAAAATATTTCTTTATTGAATTTGGCGAGGTAGTAATTGCGGCAAGTAAAAAAATCATTGCCGGAATAAGATAAAAAAGTAACTGGATTATGACTACAGAAAAACCGAAAAAATTGGTGATCACTATTGTCAGCCAGGCGGAGAAGAGACCGATAGTTAGGCGTTGGTCGCCCGCCTTCGCCGAGGCTTCGACGGGTAAATTAGTCGCTGGTCGTTGGAAATTTTTAATAAACCAGAAAAGAAAGACAAAAATAAATAACAGATAACTTCCTAAACCAAATATACCGGTGGTGGCGGCATAATTTAAAAATTCATTGTGGGCCTTATTGTAGAGAAAATCCCATTCGCTGGTCATATTATGCTCAACGGGTCGGTATTTAAAATAACTTACAGCGAAAGTCTCCACACCAGTGCCAAAGAGCGGATAATCTTTAAAGATGTCAAGAGCTCCCCGCCAAACGATGTTTCTGATGGTGCTTGATTCGGTAATACCTATGTCAATGACGGAGGAACCTAATGGTTTGGCCGAGATTTCCGAGGGCCGGTTGGTTTTGGTTTTGCTTAATTCAGGTAGGGTATAACGGCTAATTTGGGAAAGCGGAACACCGAAGAGGAAAATCAGAATTATGAATAATGAATTATAAATGATAAAAGATTTTAAGATTTTCTTTTTATAGATATAAAATTGCAGGGACCAGAAGACCAGGAGGCCAAAACTTAGGCCGAGGAAACCGGAGCGGGATTTGGTAAAGATAAGGGTCAGGAAGAAAATTAACGAAAGAATAGTATTAAGTATTGCGTATTTAGTTTTAAATATTTCCGAAATGGAAATTGGAATTAAGACTGCGAGGTAGGCGGCGAGCCAGTTGGGTTGACCAAGGGTAGAAAAAACCCGGTTCTGGACATCCTGTACCCAGATATTCTTGTCAATACCCAAGCGTTCCAAAATGCCGTAGACAGATACCAGAAGGGAGGAAGTAAAAATGAATTTTAACAGTTTGCCTATTTTTTCCGGCGGGAAATTAGAGACGAAGGCGAAATAAAGAAGGAGGTAGGAGATAGTAGACAGGAGTCCGCCGTTGAAGCGGGAGTAATAGCCGAAAAAAGAAACATGGCGGTCCCAGGAAAAAACCGTGGAGACAATTTGAGATAAAAGGAAGACGGAAAGAGGCAGATCCAAAGGGGTACGTCTTACGATAAAGCTTTTTTGCTTTATCATTTTGATCAGCCAGGCAGAGGTGATGATGAGGGTAAGAGAATAGGTTAACATCATTTTGTTGTATTCGAAAAGTTCATAATTTACGGGAGTAAAAATAAGGGGGATTAGAAAGAACAGAAGATAAAAAGAAATTTCAATTACTTTATCAGGAAGCCGGATACTCATAGGTTTTATTATAAATTCTATCATACTGTATTACTACTAGTTGAGGATTTTTACTCATCAAATCTTTAGATGGACAAAAACAGTAATTATCGATGAGGAGTATACTGGTAAAAATGAAGTAATTAAAGAAACACTTGAAAAACTTCTACGAAAACGATTCAAAGATAAATGACAAGGAATAATAAGCTTTGCTCAGATTCTTGCTCGACTTATCATATTTCATCAAAATATATGATAATTTCAAGTAATTAAAATAGCCAGTTGTGAGAGGCTATTTTATCTCTGTTACGGGGATTGTCAGGAGTTGTCCTTGCAGTGTTTTAACAAGAATTTTATAGAATTCCTATTCTACTAATTTTGTAAGAATTTCTACATCTCGACGTCTTGTGCCTTCAAGTAAGGAGAATGTTTTAAATACGGACAATTGTGAGATTGCATCCATAACACTGAATTTATATCTTCCATACAGAACTGTGTCCGATTCTATGTTAATTATTGCCTCTGCAGCATCAGTATAATAATTGAGAGGATTATGACATTCTACAAGAATTCCGGCATATGAAGCATCCGGCACACGAGGGTTATTGGGAATTCCGTTAATAGAAAACAGATCATAAATTACCTCATTTCCATATACAACAGCATGGACGGCATTTATAAACGACAACAGATCTACTTGAAATCCATTATTACTCATCCAATCTAATATTTTGCCTCTAAGATTAATTGGTATATATAAATCTACATCACTATGTTTTATGAATTGCGTACCCGGAAGATATTTTGCAACGAGTAAGTCAAGACCAACACCTCCCCCAACAAGAGTATATAAACCTTCAGAGGATAAACCGTATTGTATTTTTGCTAATTCCGGTAATAAAGCTTTAAACCGGAATTCCGGACTTTTGCCATGTAAATTTTCTTTGAGATTTGACATAAGAGTCTGTTGACTAGATTATTTCGTAATTCAGGTTAATAATATACTATAGGTTTATTTATCAAGTCAAATAAATTGGCCTTAGGTTTGCAAATGAAGTGAAGGATCCCACCATTTAAGATTTTATTACTGTTTGTTACAATAGCGGGAAGAATTCTTTTTATTATGCTGAACTTTCTGTTCGGTTTATTTTCCCAGGATTTAGCCATTGATTTAGGTACGTCGAACACTTTGGTTTATGTCCGGGGAAAAGGAATTGCCATCCGGGAGCCGTCGGTGGTAGCCAGGCACAAGAAGTCCAAAAAAATTTTAGCCATAGGCAGGGAGGCTAAAAAAATGGAAGGCAAAACACCGACGCAAATTGAAGCCTTCAGGCCTTTAAAAGGCGGAGTTATTGCGGATTTTGATGCAACTGAAGCAATGCTCCACCATTATATTAATTTAACCCACGAAAATCCCAGAAGTTTCATCCCGACTATCCCCAGGCCGAAAGTGGTAGTGGGAATCCCTTCCGGAGTGACTGAGGTGGAAAGAAGAGCTGTACAGGAGGCGGCTTTGTCAGCCGGAGCCAGATTAGCTTATCTAATTGAAGAGCCGATGGCTGCGGCAGTTGGGGCCAATTTACCGATTGAAGAAGCGCGGGGTAATATGATTGTTGATATCGGCGG
>MFJM01000051.1:708-13923 GCA_001779205.1 Candidatus Gottesmanbacteria bacterium RIFCSPHIGHO2_02_FULL_39_14 | reverse complement strand
CCCTTATTTCCCTTGGCGGAATAGTCATCAATAGGTCGCTCCGGGTTGCCGGAGATGAGTTTGACGAGGCAATTGTTCATTACGTAAGGTTGAGGCATTCCCTGCTTATAGGATTGCCCTCGGCCGAAGCTGCCAAGATAGCCATAGGTTCGGCTTATCCGGTGGGGGGGGAAAAGCATATAGTAGTCAGAGGCAGGGATTTGGAAAACGGTCTTCCCAAATCAATTAAACTTTCATCAGGCGAAATAAGGGAGGCTATTGCCAGCCCCTTAAATTCAATTATTGAAGTAATTGATGAGACTGTTGAGGAGATACCACCGGAACTGATAGGGGATGTTTTGGAACAGGGAATTACTTTGACAGGAGGCGGTGCCTTGTTAAGCGGAATAGATAAGGCTGTGGAAGAGGCAATTAAAATGCCGGTGTGGATTGTGGAGGATCCTCTGACCACAGTTGTCAGGGGAGCCGGGAAACTTTTGGAAAATCAGCCACTCCTTGACAAATTAAAGGTAACGGGGGGCTTGCGGTGAGAAAAAAATTTTTTTCTCTGTTAACCGCGGCTGTACTGTTATATATTCTGGACTACTTCAGATTGATTGAAAGCGCCCGACTGCCGGCGGAACCTTTAATTGTAGGAGTGAAGAAGAGTTTATATCAAGGTTTTTCCCAATTAAAGATTTTGCCGAAATTAGTGATTAATTATGATACCTTAGTTGAAGCGGTCAAGAAAAGCCGCCAGTTGACAAATGAAAATAACGAAATGAGGATGAAAATTGGTGAACTGGTGGCTGAAAACGAGAGTTTAAGAAAACAGTTAGGTGCTCCGTTGCCTGCCAGTTTCAGATTTATTCCGGCTGATGTAATTGCCGTCTCACGGTATATGGAAATTGCTATCGGAAGCCAAAACGGAGTAAAGGCCGGCATGCCGGTTGTTGACGGATCTACTTTTATCGGAAGGATATCCAAGACTACGGATAGAAGAAGCCTGGTGATTTTACTGACGGATAATGATTTGAATGTTCCGGTAATATCCAACAGAGGGACCAGGGGCAAAGTTAACGGGCAATTAGGCAAATTGGTTTTGTTGAATCAGGTACTACAGAGAGATCCGTTATTTTTAGACGATATTTTTTTTACCAGCGGTGAAGAAGGTTTCCCTCCGAAGTTATTAATCGGCAAAGTGGTACATATAGATACAGACGATGTTGATGTTTATAAACAGGCACAAATTGCTCCTTATGCTGAAATTGATCTGATTAAAAAAGTATTTGTATTGGAGGAAAGATGAAGACATTGGCTTTATTACTGATACTAGCGATTATTCTAGAGACGGTGTTTTATGTTTATCCCTTTACTTTACTTGTTATTATCATGACAGTCTTAATTTTAGGCGGAAACAGTCTATATTGGGTTTTTATCGCCGGAGTTATCCTGGATTTGGTGGGGTTGAGGATAATGGGGGGCAACAGCATTTTTTTTCTGCTGATATCGGCCATCATGCTTCGTTATAACAGAAGGTTTAATTTCAACAATGTGATAAACGTAATGATATTTATTACCGTTACAATAAATGTATATTCCTTTATTTTTTACCAAAGAATGGCTGATTTGTTTATTACTCTATTCCTGGCTTTACTATTACTCTATTTATTGCCTTGGTATTTTCCCTATTTAGCGGGAGGGAAGAAACTCAAGGTTTGATATGGGCTCTTTAGGTTTTGCTTTCGGAGAAACGATAATAAAAGATAATAAGGTCAGGAAATTAAATCCTGATGTCAAAAGGCAGGGAAGATTTTTCCGTTTTTACTTTTTCATCCTGATATTTGTATTCGGAATCGCCGTTATAACCATCAGGTTATTTTCTTTGACTGTTATATCGGGGAGTTACTATAAAAAGTTGGCCGGTGAAAACAGAATCAGGGAAATTACGCTTCCCGCACCCCGCGGAATTATTTATGACAGGAATAAAATTCCCCTAGTAAGAAATATACCGAAGAACTTGTTTTATACCGAAGGATCAACCCGAGAATATATTTACGGAGAGGAATCAGGAAACTTATTGGGCTATGTAGGAGAAGTGGGAACGGAAGAACTCTCCCGTCTTAAACCGTATAAACTCAAAGATATTGTCGGCAAGGTAGGTATTGAAAAGGCTTACGATGAAGTGTTGCGGGGTAAAGACGGGGTTCAGATGTATGAAGTAGATGCCAAAGATATTTATAAGAGAACTTTAGGCAGAATAGAGCCGAAGGCCGGAGAAAATTTAATTTTAAATATCGAATTGGAACTGCAAAAAAAAGCGGCCGAGCTGTTAAAGGACAAAAAGGGAGCAGTGCTTGCCTCTGATCCCGTCAGCGGTGCCATACTGGTTATATATTCCTCGCCGTCATATGACGCCAATAAGATTCTGCGGGAGGAAAATTTAGATGACATATTTAAAAACCCGGCTAATCCTTTATTTAACCGGGCGATTTCCGGTCTTTATCCGCCGGGATCAACCTTTAAAATAATCACTTCTATTGCAGCTCTTTCCAGTGGAGCTATTACTTCCGATACAACAGTTGAGGACAGCGGAATTATTAGAATCGGAGAAAATTATTCTTATGCCAATTGGTATTTTACCCAGTATGGAAAGACTGAGGGTGAGGTTAACCTTATTAAGGCAATTCAAAGGAGCAATGATATTTATTTTTATAAGGCCGGAGAAAGAACGGGAATCAGGGAATTAGCCAAATGGGCAAAAAATTTAGGAGTGGGCAAAATTCTGGATATTGATATTGAGAGCGAAGAAAAGGGATTAATGCCTGATCCTGACTGGCGAAAAAAAGTGTTCGGCGAGGAGTGGTTTTTAGGAAATACCTATATTACGGCTATCGGTCAGGGGGATATTTTAACAACACCTCTTCAGGTTAATTTCTGGACAAATGTGATAGCCAACGGAGGAAAATTATGCCGGCCTAATATCGCCAAAACCAGATCCGTATCATGCCAGGATTTGGGTATTGAACAAGAATTTATTAAGATAATCAGAGAGGGGATGGTTAAAGCCTGCGAGCCCGGCGGTACGGGCTGGCCGATGTTTAACTTCAGCGCAGGAAACCCCCGAATTGAACTTGACGGTGTTGATTTTCTTGAAGGACCGGTAGCAAGCTCCGCTTCCGGTAAACAGGTTACCATAAAAACCGCCTGTAAAACGGGAACAGCGGAATTCGGGGATCCGAAAGGAAAAACCCATGCCTGGTTTACAGTTTTTGCACCGGTTTTTAAGCCGCAGATTTCCTTGACTGTCTTGGTTGAAGCGGGAGGAGAAGGATCGAGTGTGGCCGGTCCGATAGCCCGGGATCTATTAAAGACTTGGTTTGAGAGATAAACTATGAATTTTTCAGAAAAAGATTATTATTTGGGTTTTGCGGTTTTTGGCGGTATCGGGCCGGCAAGATTTAAACTATTAAAGGAATATTTCGGCAGCGCCAAAGATGCCTGGATGGCCTCGGAAAAAGATTTATTGACTATCAATTTGGGAAAGAAATTAACCAGCGAATTTATTTATTTTAGAGGCAATTTTTCCCTAACTTCATTTTTAAAAAATCTAGAGAAAAAAAAGATTAATTTTTTGACAGAAGGAGACAGGGATTATCCGCAAAAACTATTGCAAATAGATGCCCCGCCGATTGTTTTATTTGTCCTTGGAAATAACCCCCAACTTTTGAATAAGAAAAGACTGGTGGCAGTTGTCGGAACTAGACTTAATACCGTCTACGGCAAAAATACCTGCAGGACAATTGTTTCTGGACTAACTGCATTTGGAGCCGTTATCGTATCAGGAATGGCTAAGGGAATAGATACGATTGCCCATAGGACGGCAATTGAGGCCAATGGTGCGACTATAGCGGTTTTAGGAACAGGAATAGATATAATTTATCCTTTTTCAAACTACGGACTATATTGGCAAATAGTTAATAAATCCGGACTAGTTATCTCCGAATATCCGCCTGGATTTACACCTACAAGGACAAGTTTTCCCTTAAGAAACAGGATAATTTCGGGAATTTCCGAAGGGACAGTGGTAATTGAGGGCAAAAAAACCAGCGGGGCAATGATAACTGCCAGGTATGCCCTGGATCAGGGCAGGGAAGTTTTTGCCGTCCCGGGACCGGTCAATTCGCCAACCAGCGAAGGGACTACATATCTGATTAAACAGGGGGCTAACGTTGCTTCAAATGCCCAAGATATTCTTGACGGATTAAAATTTGATAAGAGAAAATAGTAGAATGATAAATTCCTCAAGAGAATAGAGCCTTAGGAGAAACATCTGCACATTCTTCTTGACAAGTAGGGTAAAATAATTTTTTATCAAAGATATGAGCAGTTTAGTTATTGTCGAGTCTCCAACCAAAGCCAGGACCCTAACTAGGTTTTTAACCAACGAGTATAGGATAGAGGCTACCATGGGGCATATCAGGGATTTGCCGGCCAAAAAACTGGGGATTGATATCAGAGAGCATGAGTTTATCCCTTTTTATGAAATTATTACCGAAAGGAAAAAAAGAGTAAGCGAATTAAAAAAGATTGCCTCAAAGCAAAAAGAGATTATTCTGGCAACCGATCCGGACCGGGAGGGAGAAGCGATCGCATATCACATTAAAGAAATCCTGAAGAATGATCGCGAAATTAAAAGGAACAAGCCTGTATTCAAAAGAATTGTTTTTCACGAGATTACTGCTTCGGCTATTAATCATGCTTTAGGAGAACCGAAAGAAGTAGATAAATACTTAGTTGATGCCCAGGTGGCCAGGCGGCTTTTAGACAGGTTGGTCGGCTATAAGCTATCCCCGCTACTTTGGAATAAATTAGGCAAGCGCTGGCTGTCAGCCGGCCGGGTACAGACGGTAGCCGTAAGACTCATAGTTGAACGGGAAAGAGAAATACAAGCTTTTGTAGCTGTGGAATACTGGTTTATTGATGTGGAATTTAAAGGAGAAAAAGATCAATTTATCAGCCGGCTTCTAGAAATAGACGGAAAGAAGGCGGAAATAAATAACAGTCAACACGCTAATGAAATTATTCTGAAGTTAAAAGAGAGTTCTTATCAGATTTCAAGTATTGAAACTAAAGAAGTTAAGAAGAGTCCGGCACCGCCCTTTACCACTTCGACTTTACAACAGACAGCCGTTAACAGATTTGGCTGGAGCGCTAAGAAAACAATGCGGGCGGCCCAACAGCTTTATGAAGAGGGGTATATTACTTATCACCGGACTGATTCGACCAACCTGGCAATGGAGGCAATTGAAGCCTCGAGAAAATTCATAGAGAAAAATTACGGCAGAGGATATTTACCTGACAAATTTCGTTTCTATAAAACCAAGTCAAAAGTAGCCCAGGAGGCTCACGAAGCAATTAGACCTACGGACATTAATATAATGCAAACAAAGCCGGAGCTTGGCCGGGATGCTCAGCTTCTTTACGGTCTTATTTGGAGAAGGTTTTTAGCCTGTCAGATGACGGATGCAAGGGCCGACCAAACGACAATTTTAGTGGAAGGTAAATACCAAAAAGCCAATGACAGTAATTCATTTTTATTAAAAACAACAGCTACCCAGCTTACATTTGACGGCTGGATGAAGCTGTATGAGAAGGTCCAATTCACCGGGAACAACCAGAATAGCAATGGAGATGTGCAGAACCGCATACCTGAGGTTAAAGTTAACGAGAAGATAGAAGCAGTCAAAATAATTCCTTATCAGAAATTTACGGAGCCGCCAGCCCGCTATAATGAGGCATCCCTGATTAAAGCTTTGGAGGAAAAAGGTATCGGCAGGCCTTCGACTTATGCTCCGATTATTTCCACCATCCAAGACAGAAAATATGTGGAAAAGATTGAAAGACGATTCCACCCGACAGATTTAGGCTTTGCTGTTTGTGATTTTTTAGTTAAGTTCTTCCCTAATATTTTTGAAGTGACATTCACAGCGGGAATGGAGGACAATTTAGACGAGATTGCAAATGGAAAATTGAACAGGAATCAGGTCTTAAATGATTTTTACGATCCGTTTAAAACCCGCTTGGATGAAGTATTTAAAGAAGCTGATCGGGTGAAGCTGGATTTGGGGACTACGGATGAGATTTGTCCCAAGTGTTCCGAACCTTTGGTTGTCAGAATGTCGAAGTTCGGCAAGTTTTTGGCCTGTTCGACTTTTCCTTCCTGCAAATACACCAAAAATATTCTGGAAAAAGCAGGAATAACTTGCCCAAAATGCGGGGGAGAGATAGTGGTTAAGAGAACCAAACGGGGAAAACAGTTTTACGGATGCGGAAACTACCCGAAATGCACCTTTGCTGCCTGGAAGAAAGAAGACATAAAATAAATCTGGTAATTTTAGTATACTAGAAATAATGCTCCGGAAATTATATATAATATTCTTCTCTCTTGGAGTTACGGCAAATTTAATTTTTGCCGCTAACACGCCAGTTTCAGCTAAGAATCTTAAAGATGTAGCGGATGAGGTAAAGATATACGATAAAAAAAACTATCCGCTTCTGGCTCCTGATGCTCTGGATGTCAGCAGTTCTGATTTGGGATATACGACAAAAGCCTCCGGCAGCGCCAAACAGGCGGAAGAAGAATTGACAACGAATGCTTATGCTGCTTTTGTAAATTGCCACGCGGAACCGATTCGGGAAGATTTGTTAAAACCGAAATCTTTTTTTGCCAGAATTCTGGATTTTTTTAAGGATTTATTCGGGATAGGCGTGGTTGATACTGGAAATCTCTGCGCCCAGGATTATTTATCCGGACAATTGCCTCCGGAAGTGGGGAAGCAGATGCTGGTTAGGGCCAGATCTTCTCTTTATTTGGCACAGTCAAATAATAGCGATGTTTTGGGTACAGCCGTAGCCGTCTCCGATAACGCGATGCGTGATGCCTTTGACTGTTCCAAATGCGCCGGTCTGCCTTTGGCTTTATGTTCCTGCGGCGACTTTGGCGGTACCGATCCGAACCAACCTCCTGACAATGGAGGAACACCGGTGCCTCCGGGTGAAATTCCGGAAGCCTGTTTGGGTACGGCCACCTGCTATGACGGCAACCGGCAGGATTGCTACCAGGATACCTCACTTTCCAGTTCATGCTGGATTATCAAGAAAGGCTGGTGTTCGGAAGAGTGTCTGTCTGCTTTTTTTAAAGGTGATAAGGATGCCGCTAAAAAAGCTTCGATGATCTGCTGGCGGGAGTCAGTCGGCAATGCCCAAATTCCCAACAAAAGCTGTTTAAAGTCCACCGACGGGATTGATAATGATGATAATGAAGCTGCACGTTGTGTAGATTTAGAGGATTCACCGGCTAACGGTTGTGGTGAGCCCTATTATGACGGAGCTTCGGTCGATTACTCTATTGGACTTTTCCAGATTAACCTATTGGCTCATTGTCCGGCTTCAGGACCTACCTATACTTGGGATCCGCCAACATGTTCATTTGCCAATATAGGTGAGCGAGATAAATGTGAGAATGATATGAAGGACGGAGTCAAAAATATTTTAAAAGCAGTGGAGGAGTCTAATAATGGATTAAGGTGGCATCCCTGGGCAGCCTCCCGTGCAGCCTATTGTGACATTGAGAAATATGACAAATAAGAAATATTGGCTGATTGGCATAATTTTTATCCTGCTAGCCGGGCTAGGTTATTTATCGGTTTTTACTTCCCAAGGGCCTAAAGTGCTGCCGACCCCGACTCCGACACCTTATCCGAGGATAACTTATATCCCGACGATAACATTGGCGAAAAATAAAATTGTCATCAACAATATTGAGATCAATAATTTTTACCCTGAAGTTAAATATACCAGCAAATACGGCGAAATGGTGGTTGCGGAAAATGATGATTTCCAGATTGTCTACCACTCCAAAACCAAGCAATTTTTGATAAGCATCACGTCAGCGCCATTTGCAACTTTAAGACAAAAAGCCGAACAGGAGCTGTTGGATATTTTGGATCTAACGGGCACCCAGGCCTGTAATCTTGACGTTGTCGTCACCACGGTTCAATTTGCCAATCCGGAGTTTGCTGGTCAATCCTTCCCGTTAAGCTTTTGTCAATAAGAGTTTGAGGATATATAATAGATTAGGTATCTGATCGGAATTATGGACAGTTCTTATTCTCTTAAACAAAATAACCGCCGATTTTTACTGCCAGTGGTAATTGTTTTGGTTGTATTCATATCAGGAATCGGGTTTCTAATTATTAAATCAAAGAGCAGACTGATATCCCCGTTGCCCGATGAGCCGGCTGTGGAGATTATCTTTTATACGCCGACCCCACAGATGAGGACACCAACCAGCAGTCCTTCAGCAACTCCCAAAACGGCAGTCAGGCAGCCGTCACCGACCAAGAAGACAGAGGTTACTCCCACCGGGAAGGCAACCGCAACAGTAACTAAAGCGGAAGCCTCGGCAACTCCTAAACCTTAATAAAGATGTTGGCGCAAATACTTAATTTAGACCGGCAAATTTTTATTTACATTAATCATTTACCGCACACTCCACTTTTTAATGATATTTTTTTATTTTTTTCCCTGGTCGGAGTTTACGGAGTTATCTGGATTATTTTATCTTTTATTCTTTTTATAACAGATAAAATCAAGAATCAGAAAGAAATTTTGACTTTGTTACTGTCTATTTTTATGGAACTTTTTGTTGTTGAATTATTAATGAAAAATTATTTTGCCCGAGTCCGGCCGGAATATGTTTTTAAAAATATAATCAAAGTGTTGTCCATATCTTCGACCTATTCCTTTCCGTCAAGCCATGCGGCGTTGGGATTTGCCTCAGCTTATGTTCTAGCAGCTAATCGGCGGAAATATCAATTACTTTTTTACGGCTTAGCTACTTTAATTGCTTTTTCCAGAATATATTTAGGAAAGCATTATCCGTCTGATGTATTGACTGGAGCTGTAATCGGAGTAGTGACCGGATGGGTATCCGTTAAAATAACTAAGTCTATTAAAATGAAAGAATATTTTTAACATGGATAGGTTGAATGCCGGTCAATTAAGAACAAGAGAAGTAGATGAAAAGCTGCGGGCAGCAATTAAGAGAAATCCGATTTATATCATTCTTGATGATGTTCTGGATACTTATAACGTGGGAGCGATATTCAGGCTGGCGGATGCCTGCGCGGTTAAAAAAATCTATCTTTGCGGGGCAACGGAGACTCCGCCTAACCCGAAAATAAAAAAGGCATCAGTAAATACCTGGAAGTGGGTGGACTGGGAATACGAAAAAACTGCATCAGATGCAGTTTTAAAACTCAAAACTTCCACCTCCGCCGTGGCTTCAGCGGACAGGCAAAACTCAAAATTCAAAACTATAGCAATTGAACAGCATAAGAGTAGTATTCCGTTGAAAGAATACCAACCGCAGTTTCCGCTTGCTATTGTGGTTGGAAATGAAAGCTTTGGAGTCTCAAAAGATATTTTAAGATTGGCTGATGAGATTGTGGAATTACCGATGTTTGGCGTGAATAAATCGCTGAATGTGATGGTGACTTTGGGAATTGTTTTATACCGGGTAATTGAATATCTTTGACAGCTTGGGGACAGTCCCCATTCGGGGACAGTCCCCTGTATTTTTAGCGTTGACATAAGGGTTATAAATAGGTAGTCTTAAATTAAGATGAATTTAGGTCCTGCCCGCAGGCTCGGGTTCTTATTTCATTTATTTGTTGTTTTTATTATTCTGATTTATTTTATTTTGCCCGGGCAGGTTTTGGCAGCACCCACTCCGACACCGACCCTTCCGCCGTTAGCAAATCCTAATACCGCTGTTTGGGGGGATGTTGATCCAATTGTGACTGAGGTTGGGAAAAGTGCCGACCGGGCCAGACAACTTCTGTGGTGGGTGTTCCAGCATCCCGGGATACATACTGCTCCGGTTCTGGCTCAGATCTGGGCAATTGCCAGAAACATTGTACTGGTTTTTGTAGTTATGGTAATTGTGGCTTTCGGGGTATCGCTTATTTTAGGAAGAAGAAGAGGGGCAATCGGGCCCGTATTTTCAGGGATCACTTCGCCGATTTTCGGAGTAAATATCCCGATAATTTTCTTTAGAATTGCCGGAATTCTTATTTATGTAATGTTTTCCTATATCATCATCGTGGCCTTGATTCAGACAAGTGATATTATCATGCGCTTTTTCATTGAAACAGTTGGGGGTAAAGATTTATTCAATATTATTTTTTCCGGAGCAGGCAACACTGAAGCAAATTATCAAACTTTTAGAGGTTTTCGGGATGTTAATCCAGAGAGTTTGGAAATGATTAATACTTCGCTTTTTTACATACGTTTTACTTCTTTTACTTATAATGCCATGTCAGTGATATTGGTATTAAGGACAGTTTTTTTGTGGTTTATGCTGATATTATCCCCCTTTTTAGCGTTACTTATGCCTTTTGTTTTTATCAGAAACGTCGGCTGGATTTGGATCGGTGTTTTTTTCCAGTGGCTTTTTTACGGGCCGTTGTTTGCCCTATTTCTGGCCGCCCTAACCAGGATTTGGGTGTCGGGGATTCCCTATGGTTTTGATTTTTCCAGAGTCAATGATGATTCAGGGCAAGTTTACCGTACGGCTATCAATATTTTATGGGGCGGGCCGGCCCAAACATTATCGCCGGGGAATTCAGCCAATTATGTGGATACTTATGCTGAATATTTCATCGCCTTGATTATGCTTTGGGCAGCTATTATTTTGCCCTGGCTGTTACTGAGGATTTTTAGAGACTACTGTTGCTCGATGATTGCCGCAGGGACTAATACTTTAAGTTCAATATTTGACCGCTTAAGGCAATATCCGGTACCTCCTCCTCCCCAACCGATAACTCCGACTACGACGAGCGGTATGGCGGTAGAGCTGCCTTTCCGACAGAAAATCGAAGAGAAAGTAAAAGAAGTTCAGAGAGTCAGGATTGAAGAAATAACTAATATCTCAAATGTTTCCACCAATGAAATAGCCCGGTCGATGGATTTGTCTGTTTCAAGACTGGCGGATGTTTCCAGGATGGAAACCAATATGATGAAAAAAGCAGAAGTAGCCAGTTATCTTAATAAAATCAGAATTCCGGAAAGACTGGCTCAACCTGAGGATCGGGAGAAATTCAAGCAAGTCCGTGAAGAACTGGTTAGCCGTGCTTTAAAAGGAGACCGGGTAGCTCAAACATTACTTGCCGCCAGTGACCGCCAAACAAGGGCAATGGCCAATCAGATACTAACATCAGTGACAGCTGCGCCGGCTAAAATTTCGGCGGCTGTGCCGCAAATAAAAATTGAGGTAGAGGTGCCGGCCGTAACTAACAGGGCGGTGGTAGAACAGGTGGCCAGTAAGTCGAATATTTCTGAAATTAGAATAAAGGATATTTTGTCCAGAATAACGACGGAGCAGATTTCGGATGTGAATCGTGTTAAGGAAGTGGCACGGTCATCTGGGGTCAGTGAGGAAAAGGTTAAGGAAATAGTTAAAGAAGCTGATCAGGTATGGAAGTCAACCTTTGCTGATTATGCCCAACAGGTAAAACAGGTGGCCGAGGTGGCAAATGTTAGCGAAGAGAAGACAAGACAGGTTTTATCGAATATTACGGTGGCGGACGTTAGTAATGAAGAAAAGGTAAAAGAGGTAGCCAAGACGAGCGGATTTACTGAAGATAAAGTTAAAGAGATAGTAAGAACCGTGGAGAGGGTCCAGCAGACGAAAGACATTCTAGCTAAAAGTGATATTATCGATCAGATTTCCCAGCAAAACAGTATTTCAGATACAACTACCAAGAGGATAATTTTAAGTATTTCCGAGTCGGAATTAGCAAACACCGAAAAAGTCAGCGAGGTTGCTAAGATTAACAAGGTCACTGAGGAGAAAGTTAAGGATGTGGTTAAAGCTTCTGAAAAAATTAGTCAGGAGCAAATTGCCGCTAGGGAGAGGCAAGAAATAGAGAAAATTTCTTCAAGAACTTCACTTTCGGCTGAGGTCGTGAAACAAGTATTGTCCAATATTAGCGAATCTCAAATTAGTGAGGTGACAAAAGTAAAAGAAGTCGCCAGAATGGCGAATATTGCTGAGGATAAAGTTAAAGAGATTGTACGAACGAAATCTTTGCTAAAAGAAGTTAAGCCCTCGGTTATACCAACCGTGGTGAGTGAGGATTTGGTTCAGAAGGTGGCTCACGCCAGCAATGTCTCAGTAAATACGGCCAGACAAGTTTTGACCACTATTTCGACAGAGCAATTAACAGATACCGAAAAAGTCAGCCAGGTGGCTAAGACTACAGGATTAACAACGAATAAAATCACTGAAATTGTTTCTAATTATAAGACGGAGGCAGAAGCTAGGGTACCAGTAACAGCACCGACAGTTTCCGTTGAGGACTATGAAGAAGTAAAATCGATGTGGTTGAAACATTACCGCAGTGCGCCAGTACCCGTTTCCGAAACAATTAAGAATAGACCTGACTGGTTAATTTCCGAGCAGAGAAAATTGACTAATATTACCAATTTAATGTCAAGTGTTAATCCCCAGCTTAAACAGCAGGGACTGGAGAAAGTTTCGGAGATTTTACCCTTTATGTTGTTGGGAGGTTTTACAGAGGCCGAGATTATGACTTATATTAAGGCTAAATTGGAGGCAGACCGGCAGGTTTTGGATGAATTGGAACTGGAGGAAAAGGTTAAGGAAAAAACTAAGGAGGAATTGAAAAAAGAGGAAGAAGAGACATATGTTGAAGTAGGCAAAAAGGAAGAGATGACAAAGGCAGAAGAGTTAAAACAGGAAAGTCAAGTACCTGGAGAAGGACGGGAAAGAAAAATGGATCGAAATGTCGAGGAAGGCAAAGTAAGCGGCAGCGGTGGACAGGGAAAAGATAAAGTATCATAATATCAGCATGAATAAAATAATCATCAGGTTCCCTTTATATCTGGGAATCGTTGTTTTGATAATTTCAGTACTGGCTGCAACTATCAAGATCGGTGAGAGAAATATTCTTTTGAATAATCGAATTGCCGCCCGTGGTGCAGAGGTCAATCTAACTCTTAATTTTTCTTTACCTAATATTATTGTTGTTAATTTTATCTCAAAAACGGAAGTAAAGGGAGCTGATATAAGCATGTCTTATAATAATAAGGAAATAGAGATATTGCCTTCAACTTTACAGGGGATGTCTGGCTTTATCACTACCGGCG
>MFJM01000051.1:0-690 GCA_001779205.1 Candidatus Gottesmanbacteria bacterium RIFCSPHIGHO2_02_FULL_39_14 | reverse complement strand
ACCGGGATTTTAGCCTTTTTTCGAGTAAGAAACAAGATAGCTGATTATGAAGGTGATATCGATAAGGTTAAAGTAGATTATTCGAAAACAGAAACGCGGATATTTGGGGTTGATATGGGAAACTTACCGCTCACTTTCAGCGGTTTGGATTATAAATAAAATCAGGGCATTGACAATAAAAATTAAAATTAGATATAATTGAGTTCGATTTAAGAATAAAAGGAGAAGTCTAGTGAATTAAGATATACGCCAAGACGGAATAATAAATAACCCCGCACTTGGCGGGGTTTTTGGCCTTAAAATGTAAAATGCTCCTTGACAATTCGACACTAAGAAAGTGGTAGGAACAATTTTTGAGAGTTTGATCCTGGCTCAGGATTAACGCTGGCGGCGTGCCTTAGGCATGCAAGTCGATCGATTGGTCGCTGGACTTTGGTCGTTAGTCATTGGTAAATTATCAAGTTAAAGACTAATTGCTAAAGACCAGTGGCCAATAGAGGCGGACGGGTGAGTAATAGTAGGGAATCTACCCCAAAGTGAAGGATAGCTCGCCGAAAGGCGGGGTAATCCTGCATAGTCCCCCGATCTAATCGGGGGTAAAGGGCGTAACTGCTCGCTTTGGGAGGAGCCCTACTCCTATCAGCTTGTTGGTAGGGTAATGGCCTACCAAGGCTATGACGGGTAGGGGGC
>MFJM01000050.1 GCA_001779205.1 Candidatus Gottesmanbacteria bacterium RIFCSPHIGHO2_02_FULL_39_14 | reverse complement strand
TTATCAGTCAGATGAGTAATTAACGGAAATAAGGCAACCGGAAATTTAGTAACAACAGGTGAAACAAGTATTTTCCCCGTTTTGTTAATCCGGTTATAGTCAAGTCTAATAACAAAGGGATATTTATATTCGTCCGATTTAAATATAAGCCGGAATCTTGAAGTGTTTTTGCCTGTATGTAACGGAACGATATTAATCCCGGGTAATTCAATCTGAATGGATTTTTCCAATTTGGACATTAAGGATTTAATAACAATTTCGGAATATGGAGTGGAAAAATCCAAATCTTCGGAAAAGCGGGGCGAACCAAATAAGAGCCTTAAAGCAGTACCGCCTTTGAAATAGATTTTATCAGCCTGTTTTTCCCGATATAAATAGCTTAAAAATAAAATCTGAAGGTATTCACGCAGAATGGTAAAGGAATCGATCTGGTTATTATTGGCCAGATCTTCAATCTGTTTTTTGCTGATCATAAAATTTTTCCGATAAGTGATAATAATTTACTTTGTTTGAATCTTTTAGCATAAACAATTAGTCTTTTTTCATTTAATTCTGAAATATCAAGCTCGTCAGCATTCAGGTTCCGCAATCCTTTATTGCAAAAATACAAAAAATCCAATAAAGCTTTTTCTTTTTCGGCAATTACAAATTCATCTTTTTTTTCGTATCCCCAATATAAATCCCGGTCGATATGGCTATATGTATATTCTTTTTGTCCGATTATAATATGGCGCGTCTTTTTGGCCGTTATCGAAGTAATCCGGTAGGGAAAACCGGTTATAATCCCATAAAATGACAGTGCCGTTTCCAGCGAAATATATGACGGCTGATATAGAAAATTGGCGGTAACAAAATCATTTCCGGGAGCAAAAAGAAACAGATACTTGCCCTTAATGAGTTTTTTAATTATACCGTTTTTTTCCAAACGCTCTATTTTTTTATAAAGTGTATTCTGATTGGAAATATTAAAAAGCCGGCCAAAATCAGATATAGAAAAATAAGACAGTTCTTTTTCTTTTAAAATTTTCATGATATCAGTTGAAGAATAAGATTCCATAATTAGGACAATTTTATACTAATTAAGTAATTGTGTCAAGTGCACTCACACTGTACACTCCAGGAGTGCCTGCCTGCCGGTAGGCAGGTACTAGCTAAACACATCTGGTATTATTTACGTATTACTTCCCTATTAGTCTCTCTACAGGCCATTTTATCGGCCAATATTTTAAAAGGGAATAGTAAAAATTAATAAAATCCGCGTATTTATTGGATATTAATACCAGCCCGAATAATATTATTATGATCCCCGATACCCAGGAAAACCACTTCAGTATTTCCCGTTTTTCCCTGTATGTGTCGAAAAATCTGGGAAAAAACAAAGCTGCCAGGAAAAATGGCAGCATTACGCCCAGGGAATAAACCAGTAAATAGCTCATTCCCTTAAATACCGAAAGTGAATTGGCGGATAAAACCAAAATCCCGGCCAAAATCGGTCCTATGCAGGGTATCCAGCAAAGTGCGCTTGTAACACCGACAATTCCTGCTGTCAAATTACCAAGTTTGGATAGTCTCCTCTGCACAGCCCAGGCATAATCAAATTCCCACGACGGGACTTTAATAACCTGCAGCTGCACCAGACCCAAAAAAATCATTATTACTCCTGAAAATTTAAGAAGAATTGGCATTTGACTGTTGATAAACTGCCCGATAATCGATCCGGTTGCCCCAAGCAGTGTAAAAACCAGGGAAAATCCCAAAACGAAAAACAGTACACTCTTAAGTATCCTTCCCCTTATTCTGGAAAATTCCAATCCGTACAGTTCCGCAAAAGTGTAACCCGAAATGATGCTCAAATAGGTTGGAAAAAGCGGAATCACGCACGGAGCAAAAAACGATATCACTCCTGCCAAAAATATCAGTCCGTATTCTGAAAATAGACTGCCAAGTGTGCCTGCTCCCGTTGCTTCTTTCTGTTCTAAACTCGCCTCTTCAGAACAACCTGAAATTTCGGCCAGTGTCGCCAATGGAATAGCTCCTCTATACTGTTTCCCGTCAATATCCTCCCAAGTCGGATAGGCTTTAATATTTTTCTCCTGACAAACCGCCTGATTTTCAATTGCAGAACAATCAATGTACGTCACATCAGCAAAGGCTTCTCCGAAATATTCCTTTTCAATCGCGCATGCCGAACATCCCGCCCGGCCGTACATCACAAATCCTTTATCCCTCAAACAGACTGCCAGCCTCCCCGCATCAACATTGTTTTGCCTCTCCTGCACTCTTGTCTCTCCCAGGCTCCCTGGGATACCCAGGCTACCCAGAAAACTTAGAAGAATTAGAATTAGTATTATTTTTCGTCTCACCCCTCCATCATATCAGATTTTATTTCCTGTTCGTGTTAATCTAAGTTACTTAAGCTACCTAAATGACCCAATTGGTTGTAAGATGACTTCTCAATTTTCCAAAAATCTGACTTCTCAATTTTCCATGAAAAATAACTTATAACAGATAACGTCATCCCGACCGATCCCGCCAAGGGCGGGAGAGTGGAGGGATCTATAGAGATTGGTAATGTCTTCCAGAGATCTCTCGACTTCGGGAAGCTCCGCTTCCCTTCGCTCGAGATGACAGAGTAATAACCTATAAATAACGATAACCAAGAAAACTGAGAGATCAAAAAACAACGAAAATTGAGAGATTAGTTTACAAAGTGACCCAATTGGTTCATCTATTGACATCTGGTAGGTTTGTAACATAATTGAGTTAAAGATCTCATGTCAAATCTGCCGGACAATATCAGCAAGAAAAACATACTCACTTTGCTGATACTTCTATTAATGCTGGCTACACTTCCCGGCAGCATTTGGCTAAGCACTCGACCGGTTAAGACAAGAAGCAAAGCTGCTGATAATAATCAAATAATTTCCCCTTCCCTGATCTCCAGTCCCACACCTACATTAATTCCGGGCAGACGTGTCTTATTTATTGCCGGTAAAGTGGGAGCTGATGGTCCGCTGAACAGTCTTTCTGATATTAATGATCTGATGAATCAGGTAATTAAGTTCTGGAATGAAATGGTGCCTCAATTAAATTTCCAGCCTCAGGTGACTTACCACGGACCTTTTATATTAGATCCGAATTTATTTGGTCCGCTCCCCAACCCGAACTGCGAGAACAACATTTGGTCAAGTTCATTGGAAAATATGGCTGTCGATAACGGAGTTGTTATCCGGGAAGATGATTTTGTCATCAGAAATATTTATTTTCCTGACGGAATCTGTTCCGCAAATAGTTCTGGCGGACCGAAACTAAGGGCAAATCTAGCTGGTTATCTAAGCTCCAATGATCCCCTAGGTAACACTGTAAATATGGCAATCCATGAGATGGGACATGCCATGGTCTATCCATTTATGACTTATCTTGCTACGCTTCATGGCGGGGATTGGGGATTTAGCCATCGGGAATCAGCCTTAGGATTGGGAAATGCCTGTCAGGTAGATAAAATAGATATTAAATCGTTCGATCCGGTAACCTCTTGTCCACTTCCAACCGATCCCAGAGTATTTAGCGGTGATGATCCGATGGGCGGAGGAACCCAAGCCGGTCAAACTGTCGGGTTTAGTGCTGGATACAGATACATCCTTTCAACATTTGTTCCAGGCGACATTTTGGAAATAAATCCCTCTGATGTTATCCCTGACGGCACACTGATTACTTTATCTCCTCTGGATACAGGTATCTCCATGGGTGGAAGTGACTACCCGGGACCGCACTTACTCAAAGTTAATAGAACCGATGGTACATCTATACTATTCTCATATCGTAAAAAAGAAGGCTGGGACTCCAGACTGGATGATTCCACAGCCTACAATCGTTATTTTTTAAATGGTGCTACTGTTGATTATTTTGGAAATAATGCAAAACCCGACTTATTCCAATATTGGTTTCCCTACTTTTTAACCCATCTAAATGATAGTGATTATTTAAAATTTGGAGAAAATCAATTAATTAAACAGGTTTCTCATGACAACCAGAAGCTGACTCTAATAATTGACACAACAACTCCCACCTCCACTCCCACTCCTACCCCTATTCCTTCTCCTACCCCGACCCTCACTCCTTCTCCGACTCCGGTTCTGCTTACCCCGACTCCAGCTCTATCAAACCAGCTTCTTCTCAACCCCGGCTTTGAACTGGATGCTAACCGGGACGGTAAGCCTGACAACTGGACGACAAACAAGAACTTTACCAGAAGTGTTGGCCGGATCCACAGCGGTTCTTTTGCCGGACGCCACTTTGCTAATAACAATGCCGGTTACAGCATTAACCAGACAGTTAAAAATATAGTTGCCGGCAGCACTTATGCATTTTCCGGTTGGACCAATATTCCCGACACATCCGATTCCTTTACCTACAATATTCAGTTAATCTGGAAGAATGCCGGCGGCAGTAATCTTCGCACCGATACCGTCAAAACTTTCAACTCCAACTCCGGCGGTTGGAAACAGACCCTTGCTACCGTTGTTTCCCCGACCAAAGCCGTCTCGGTTATCGTCCGCATGAATGTCGCCAGTCTCAAAGATTACATCTTCGCCGACGACTTCAGCCTCCGGAAGGAATAGCAGTCCTGGGACTAATTTATGCCCCAATCTGCCGTGCTTGTTACTTGACAAATATTATTAAAATGCTAAAATTATAGTAAATCTTAATTTTAGTAAAACTAAAATTATGACCAAAGCAAAATATATTCCCAGATTATTGCAGCAACAAATTAATAAATATATAAAAAGGCCGGAAATTTTAGCCATCCTCGGTCCAAGAAGAAGCGGTAAAACGACACTCCTATCACATTTTCGTAATAATCTTGACAGTTGCCAAATGGTCAGTTTTGAAAACCAGGTGATTCTTGATCTTTTTGATCTGGAAATTGATAGTTTTGCCAAACGCTATCTGAACAACTCAAGAACATTGATCATCGATGAATTCCAGCATGCCAAACGGGGAGGCAAAAATCTTAAATATCTTTATGATTCATTCCCGGGGAAAAAAATTATTGTTTCCGGTTCTTCGAGTCCTGACCTGACCATCAAAGCATTGCGTTATTTAACCGGCCGCTGCCTTCTGTTTACTCTCCTGCCCTTCAGCTTTCACGAATTTATTTCAGCCAAACCTTTTTTCCCTACCGAAAAAGAATTAATGAATTATTTTGCCGAATATGTCACTTTTGGCGGCTATCCCGAAGTCGTCTTGGAAAATGACTCTGAAATAAAAAAAACCTTGCTCCAGAATATCTATAGTCTTTTTTTTACCAGGGAAGTAAAAGATTTTACCTCCCTTTCGGATGATTACAAGCTCAAAAAATTGGTCAAAGCCTTATCTCTTTCATCCGGCAGTCTGATTGAATATCGCCAGTTAGGCAGTCTCTCCGGCTTTGATTTCCTTACCCTGAAAAGATATCTTAATTTTTTGGAAAAAACCTACATCATAAGTTTAACTCCGCCTTTTTTTACCAACAAAAGGACAGAACTGGTAAAAAATCCCAAAGTATATTTTTACGATTTAGGTCTTAGAAACAGTTTAATCGATAACTTTCTGCCGTTTGAATCACGCACCGATAAAGGATTTTTACTGGAAAATTTTATTGCTTCATATTTTTTGAGCTTAGGTCAGAAAGTAAAATTCTGGCGGACAAAAAATAAAGCCGAAGTTGATTTTATCCTGGAAAAAGAAGGCCTGCTTTACGCTTTAGAAACAAAAGCCGGAATTATGAAAAATATTCCTTTATCGCTTGTCAGTTTTATTGAAAAGTATCATCCCAAGAAGGCTTTTATTGTCAGCTGCTTTAAAGGAAAACGCCGATACCTGAACAATATTCCGCTGGAATTTGTCCCCTATTGGCACCCCGAACTGCTACACTGATCAATTGAACAACTCTTAAACGATCCCTGAATTGTGAAGGCTTACCCCTTTAGCGGACCACGCGAGCTCTAACCAGTCCAATTATGAATGTCAGTATATCGTCACCGGTTCTCTGTTCATTTTGGCCGATTTTGTTAAATGACCATTCTTGAAAATCATACAAGAACCCCTTTTTAGGACTTTTGTATAACAACTCCATTTCTCCTATCGTTGTCCGTATGATTATAATTGGGGATGAATCAACTTCTCTATTCTTTCTAAGGTTCTCAATTATTTCACTTTTTGGATGAGCAAGTGCTGCTATATCTACAACATCAAATCGGCTCAAGTCTTCTTTTTCAGCCAAACCGTTAACTATTTTAATATTGTCAATTTGTCCCATTTTAGCAATCAGCTCCCTTGATTCATCCGCCCGTATTGGATCTTTTTCAAAACCCACGACTTCCTCTGCACCTTTCAAATAATATAAAAAAGCGCTGATTGGTGTTGGTCCTGATCCGCAAAATGCCACCCGCTTCCCTTTCAGACTTCCAATTGCAGTAATTACTTTATTAATAAATCGATTGTATCGATTAAAAAGAGGATATTCGTAAATACTCCTTACCTTGCCTTCCACAGCTTGTTTCACGAATCCTTTTTCCACTTGTAATTCATAAGCCTGATATAACTCCTGACTTTTAGCTTTCAAATCCGGATCTAAAATAAGTGCCAGCTTGCCGTTAAACAAAGGCGCAGCTTCCAGGACCAATTGTTCAAGTCGGGCCCCTTCAGACCAAATTCGACCATCATTCTTCAAATCTACAGAAGTTAAAAGTTGCCTCATTTCGGTAAATAAAATATGTTTTCGATTTTGTTCAGGTGTAAATTCACTAAAATTCACGGCCGGCTGATGAGTGGACAATAATCCATATCGCATTTGATCAACTTGCCAAAAATCGGCAATACCCGCCAGTGCGGTTTGAACATCTATCGGTTTGCATGTATGCGCTACTACAGTCACCACAGGATATTCACCATATTGATACAATGAAGAATTAGATTCTCTCCAAAATGCCACTGAATTAAGATCATGAACTTGATAATCGGAAGGCGTGATCTTAAATTGACCTGCATTCTCCCTCATCACCACGATCGGTTCAACAAAAATCTGCATCTGGCATGAATCCGCAAAAGCCCGGTGAAATTCAGCGACACTTTCCTCTGTAAAGGCAATTCCTTCAGGCGGTGTAAAACGTACCATCAGCATATCTTCCCGCAGTTCAGATTCTTGTTCTTTCCTACCTCGTTCTTGTATCATATTGAATTTGTTTTTATAACTGGACAGAATGATAAAAGTATCCTATAATACATTCAAATATCTGTTCGTTCGTATGAACAAACAAATAATTATTTCGCGTCTGTCCGCCTTCGGTTTGGATGAAATTGAGGCAAAAATATACTTTCATCTGCTTGAACATGGGTCCCAAAAGCCTCTTGAATTGTCCCGTGATATAAACATCAATAGATCCAAAATTTATCGCTATATCGACAAATTAATTGCCAAAAAATTACTTGAATTAAGTAACGTGGAACGGGGAATAAGACTAAAAGCGGCAAGTCCTGAAAATCTGGAGCTACTTATCTATGAAAAAGAACAGGAGATAAAACAACAGAAGGAAAATTTGCCTGATATCCTAAAAGTTCTTAAGAGTTTGCCGGAAAATGAACAAAAAACTTTTGAGGTCAAACACTATCACGGTACGGACGGTTTAAAGCAAATGCTTTGGAATCATCTTTCTGCCAAAAAAGAAATTTTGGTGTTCGGTTTTGAGAACAGAAATAATATAGCCGGCAAAGCCTTTGCCGAAACAATCAGATTCGAGCAGGTGAGGCGCAAAATCACTAAAATTGAAATAGAAAATGCTACAGACCAGGGCAATTATTGGTACACCAGTGTGCCCGATTGGGGCAAATACTATAAGTCTCGCTTTATTCCACCCCGCGTCCTGAATATCAAACAATATCAGGTTATTTTTAACGGCACCATTTCTGTCTTAAATTGGGCCCAGGGCAACAAAGTAGGCGTGGAAATGACCAATTCTGCCTTTGCGGCTATGTATCAACAGATTTTCTGGAAATTTTGGGATATAGCCAAAGATTATATCGCTAAAGGAAAACGGCTGGAAGCGTCAGTAAAAACCAGAGTCCGCTAAATTATTATTCCACCTCTCCATCATAACATTCTTGACAACTTGCCTTTTCGGATT
>MFJM01000049.1:17610-17718 GCA_001779205.1 Candidatus Gottesmanbacteria bacterium RIFCSPHIGHO2_02_FULL_39_14 | reverse complement strand
AAAATAAATAAGAATAATTAGGGTTTGACTTTATTAATCCAGTATTTTAATAATATAGTATGGCACAACCGGAACAAAAAATAGGTTGGGTTGGGGGATATCCTCGTG
>MFJM01000049.1:16799-17425 GCA_001779205.1 Candidatus Gottesmanbacteria bacterium RIFCSPHIGHO2_02_FULL_39_14 | reverse complement strand
TAAAAATTATTAATCAACGGATAATATTATGTTAAACTAGCTTTGCCATGCAGAAGCATACAGTTTATTTTGCTCTGATATTTTTTTTATTAATAACTTTATTTTTAATTCCGCCTTTTAAAACAAGAGCTGAAGAGAATAAAATCACGCTGCATTTTTTTTGGATGATCGGGTGTCCGCATTGTGCTAAGGAAGAGATATTTCTCAAGAGTTTGTCAGAAAAATATCCAAATCTGGAAATAAAAGATTACGAGATTTCCCAAAATGAACAAAACCGTGACCTTTTGATGGAAGTCGGCAAAAAACTCAAGGCAGATACCAGCGGCGTGCCGTTTACCGTGGTTGGTGATAAATATACGATCGGGTTTGGAAGCGAAGAAACAACGGGTGCGGAAATTGAAGAGAATATAAAGTCGATGATGGAGGGAGGCCCGAAGGACGTCGTTGGGGAAGAGACGGTCGGGATTAAACTGCCAATTTTGGGAAGTGTTTCGGTTAAGGATTTGGGGTTGCCGCTTTTTACTTTCATTATTGCCCTGGCTGACGGATTTAATCCATGCGCCATGTGGGTTTTGATTTTCCTGATCTCTCTTCTTATCGGGATGCATGATAAGTTCAAAATGATA
>MFJM01000049.1:0-16757 GCA_001779205.1 Candidatus Gottesmanbacteria bacterium RIFCSPHIGHO2_02_FULL_39_14 | reverse complement strand
TTTCTCTTTTTATCTGCCTGGCTCAATCTTTTCTTGTTTTTAGGATTTATTTTCTGGATAAGAACCGCAATCGGCGGAGTGGCTCTGGCGGCAGGAGGTTACAATATAAGGGAGTATTTCACCAATAAGGACGGAGCGTGCAAAGTAACCGGTAGTGAAAAAAGAAGGAAGATTTTTGACAAGTTAAAAAGGGTGACAGAATCTAAAAATTTCTTATGGGCAATCGGAGGAATAATTCTTTTGGCTTTTGCCGTAAACCTGGTAGAACTTATCTGTTCGGCAGGATTGCCGGCAGTCTATACCAAAGTATTGTCATTATCGAAATTGCCAACTTATAAATACTACGGCTATCTTCTTTTTTACATTTTAATTTTTATGCTTGATGACCTGATTGTTTTTTGGGGAGCTGTTTTTACCTTCCATCTGGTGGGAATAAACACTAAATATACCCGCCTTTCACATCTTATCGGAGGAATAGCCATGTTGCTGATAGGGATACTAATGATTTTTAAACCGGAAGTGTTGATGTTCGGTTAAGCCAAAGGGACTGCTTCGGAGACTTGTTTTTGACCGGGGAAGAATTGTCTTAATTTTTCAATATCCCTTTTATCCATCTGCCAGTTAAGGGCGCCAAGATTTTCCAGGAGATGATTTTTATCAACCATTTTGGCTAAAGTAATAACATTTTTTTGAGAGGCAAGCCAGTTAATGGCAATTTGGGCCGAAGTTTTAGCATATTTAGCACAAATTCCATCAAGAAGTTCAGTGCCTGTTTTGGCAAGTATCCCCTTTTCGACCGGACGCCAGGCAACCAGTAAAACATCGTTTTTCTGGCAAAATTCAAGAAGACCGGAAATTTCAGGCTCCCGGTAAATAAGATTGTAATGAACCTGATTGGCGACAATTTTATTATGAGTCAGATTTTGGGCAGCAGTGAGTGTTTTGACGGTAAAATTACTGACACCGATATTTTTTATTAAACCATCTTCTTTTAATTTATCCATAGCAGACAACGTTTCGGTGAGGGGAACTTCGGGGTTAGGCATATGAATCAGATATAAATCAAGATAATCAGTTTTTATCCTTTTTAGGCTGGCGGCAGCGGAGCGGAGCAAATCTTCAAATTTTAAATGTGTCGGCCAGACTTTGGAGACAATAAATAATTTTTTCCGGTCATAACCTTTGATGGCCCGGCCTACCAATTCTTCGGCATGACCCTGAGCATACATTTCAGCGGTATCAATATGGGTGATGCCGTTATTGATAGCCCGCCTTATGCCTGCTATCTGTTCTTTATCCGGATTGAGAGGATTTTTTTGGTAATCACCTCCGATCCTCCAGGTTCCGAAACCGAATATTGGCATAGAGAAACCGGATTTCAGAGATTTGAGAGGGATTGTCATTATTTGAGAATTACGGTCATCCCGAGCGAAGTCGAGGGATCTCTCGCGAATGCGAGAAGGTTCGCAGATAAACTGCGAGATTCCTCCACGCGTCCCGACTTGAGTCGGGACTTGGTCGGAATGACATGGTATTTTTTCATAAGTCTATTATTCCAGATAGTCTTTGAGTTTTTTACTGCGGGAGGGGTGGCGTAGTTTGCGAAGTGCTTTGGCTTCGATTTGTCTTATCCTTTCACGGGTAACGCCGAATTCAACCCCAACCTCCTCAAGAGTCCTGGGACGGCCGTCCTCCAGACCGAAACGCAGAATTAAAACTCTTTTTTCCCGGTCGCTTAAAGTATGCAGAACTTCCTCAAGATGTTCTTTCAAAAGCTCCCTTGAGGCAGCATCGTATGGAGACGGCTGGGTAGTATCCTGAATAAAATCACCTAAAAGCGAATCTTCGTCGTCCCCTACAGGAGTGGCTAAGGAAGTCGGTTCCTGGGAAACTTTCATGATTTCCCTGACTTTGGTAACATCAATCTGCATGGCCTGAGCAATTTCCTCGGGGGAGGGCTCCCTGCCATACTCCTGCATCAGACGGCGGGAAAGCTTGAGATAACGGTTAATAGTCTCAACCATATGGACGGGAATACGGATAGTCCTGGCCTGGTCGGCGATGGCTCTGGTGATGGCCTGCCTGATCCACCAGGTAGCGTAGGTAGAGAATTTGTAACCTTTACGCCAGTCGTATTTTTCCACAGCCCTGATCAATCCCTGATTGCCTTCCTGAATCAGATCGAGAAGTGAAAGACCGCGGCCGATATATTTTTTAGCAATGGAGACTACCAACCTCAAGTTGGATTCAATTAATTTCTGTTTGGCAGCTCTTTCTCCTTTTTCATATCGTTTGGCCAAATCAATTTCATCAGCAAATTTAAGGAGCGGGGTACGTCCAATTTCCTTAAGATACATTCTGACGGGATCAGAAATTCCGCCCTCGTGAATAACAGCTAAGGATTCCAGTTCTTTTTCCAGTTCAGAGACGGTTTTTTGGGCTTCCTTTTCTTCTTCGTCGGAAACACTTTCAAAAACATCTATGCCGGCTTTTATCAGCTGGGTATAAAGTCCATCCAATTCATTAATATGATCTTCGGGTTTGGGAAAAACATTGAGAATTTCGTCCTGGGTGATAAAACCCATTTCCTTACCTGACTTAATCAGATCTTTAATGACGTTGGATGATTTAGCATCCTTAACGGAAGTCTTTGCGGAATTAACCTTTTGAATTTTGTCTTTAACTTTTGATTTTAGGCTTGCCATATGAGTCATATTTTACTAGTTTATCTTCATTTCTCAAGCTCTTTTAATTTAATAAACAATTTTTTTATTTCCTTATTGAGTTGGTCTGCTTCCGAGGACTTTTGCTCATCTTCCAACCGGTTTAATTTGGTCGAGATTTCCCCTACAGTCCTTCGAAGGGAAATTTTTTTTATTTCTTTAACCGTCTTATCCAGTTCGCGCAGGAACAATTTTTCATCATTAAGAAATTGGGGGAGTTCAATTAGATATGCCCTGTCAAAAAAGGGCGCAATTTCGGGAGTTAAAGATGGGCTAAAAAGCTTTAAGTCAAACTTATCACGATCTTTCATAAAATTTTTCAATAATTGAAGGATAGTTTTAACCGGTAACACCATAAAATCATCCGGAGTAACAATTTTCATTGATTTATCCAGATGATCTTTAATATGGCTCGACTGAAGAATTAGAGACAAAAAATATTCCTCAAGAAGTTCGCCCCGATCTTTCTTAAGCGTATTTTCGATAAGCACTTCCTTATTTACTTTTTTATTTTTTAAAAACTGCATTACAGCGGTTTCGATGGATTCAATGCTCACGTCGAGGATTTTGGCCAATTTTTTATAATAATGGGAGGCAATGATGGGGTTTTGGATTTTGGTAAGAAAAGGGATCGTTTCTTCTCCGATTTTCTTTTTTCCGAAGACATCATCAGGGGCATATTTTTTAAGAGCAGAATCGATGATAAAGTCATAAATGGGAACGCTGTCAGAAACCGATTTTTTCCATAAATGAGCCCCATGTTCTATGCATTCAGCCGGATCTTTGCCTGAGACTAATTTAACCACATTGACAACCAGACCGGCATTTTCGGCAATCTCTATCCCCCGTATGGCAGCAACGTTACCGGCAATATCACTATCGAGGGCTAAAGAGACTGTTTCGGCATACCTTTTTAATAAGAGGACCTGATTTTCAGTAAGGGCAGAACCCTTTATGGCAACAACATTAGTGATGCCATTTTGATATGAGGCGAGAAAATCAAATTCTCCTTCGACAACAATAGCGTTATTGGCTTTTTTAATGAATTCACGAGTCGAATCCAAACCATATAAGACATTACCTTTTATATAGATAGCTGTTTCCGGGGTATTAATGTACTTGGCGTCGGTATCCGTATCAGTTGAGGACAGGGAAGGAAGCTTACGTCCGGAGAAACCAATTATTTTACCCCGGTGATCTTTGAGGGTAAAAATCAACCTGCCTCTGAAACGATCGTAATATTTACCCTGATCAGATTTAATAAGAAGACCGGCTTCTTCCAGGTCCGGGGGCGAATAGCCTTTTTTAGCAATATATTTATGAAGACTGTCCCAACTTTCCGGAGCATATCCCAATTGAAAATTCTCTATAATTTCTTTTTTAATATTTCTTGATTTCAGATAATCAAGGGCTCTTTGACCGATAGTATGCCCGGTTAAAAGATAATGGAAGAAATCGGTGGCCAGATTGTTGATAGCATATATTTTTTCCTTAATAAGCTGATCTTTGGCGGGAGTGTATTTTTGCAAAGTGACATGAGCTCTTTCAGCCAGACTTTTGAGAGCTTCCAGAAAATCTATGCCCTCCCACTTTTGATAAAAAGTGATGACATCGCCACCGGTAGCGCAGGCACCAAAACAATGCCAACTCTCACGTTCCGGAGAAACAATAAAGGAAGGAGTTTTTTCCGGGTGGAAGGGGCAAAGCGCCTTGAAAGAGCGTCCGGCTTTTTTTAATGTGAGGTAGGCGGAAATAAAATCGACAATATCAATTTTTGATTTAATAAGTTCAACATCAGTCATATTTCAGATAATACCCGGAGGTATTGTAACATGTTTATAGTTATGGATTGAAGCTTGTTTTCCGACTAAATAATTATGGAAAGCGTGACAGCAAATTGCCCTGCCAGCTTAAGTTTTATCTTTAAAGCATTTATTCCTGAAAGTATGCAAGTTCACAAAATGAACAGTGAGGCGCTTTTATCGTTCTACAGATGCTACGGATCAACGGGGGTCGGCTGTACGATTGATAAGAAAGTGAGAGTCAAAGTGAGTACTTCCCTAAGAAAAAGACTTACTTTTAACGGAATAAATTTAAGAATTCCAACCGTTTGGCGGGCTGTTTGTCAATTGACGAAGAATCCTTTGGAAATTAATATTTCCTCACCTCTGCCACTTGGTTGCGGCTTCGGCATATCAGGTGCGGCAACATTGGCAACGCTAGCGGCTGTGGCGAGACTTTTCAAACTTAAAATAAGCCGGCAGGAGCTTATTTTGATTGCCCATAAAGCAGAAATAGAAGAAAAAACAGGGTTGGGGACTATAGCCACACAGGTAACAGGAGGATTTTTGGTTAAAAAAAAACCCGGTATTCCACCAAGGTTTCGCAGGCTGAGATTAACGGGAGCTAAAATTTATGCTGTGAGATTGGGAAAGATGATTACATCAGAGGTTTTGAAGAATAAGAATAAAATAAAGAGGATAAATTATTATGCAGATAAGGCGATGACAGAAATCAACAGTCTGACAAATCCCACACTTGGTAAAATAATCGATATATCTTTTGAATTTTGGAGGAGGAGTAAAATATTTAATTCACCTGAATCCGAACGATTAATTAAAATTATAAGAAAACAGAATGGGAGCGCCACCATGGCCATCATCGGCAAGGTAGTATTAAGTAATATAAAACCTGTTATCCCAAAAAAATATAATATTGAGGAATTAATAATTAGTGAAGAGCGAATGTCCGGCTTATGAAAATTGATCCAAAGCATCCGAGGGCATTATCTTTACAGAATCGGGAAAAACTGGTTTGGGGTGTTAAAAATGGCATTACCTCACCAGCGGGTTTAATTGCCTTCGGGCGCGGGGAAGCTTTTGATTATTTACTCTCTGAAAGGACACAACCTTTTGCCAAAAAAGCAATCAGGGCGGCTGCAGCCTATTTGCTATTGGCCAAAAAACCTATCCTGTCCATTAACGGCAATAGTGCTATCCTTTGTGCCAATGAATTTATAAGAATAGCCAAATTGCTTAATTGCCGGATTGAAGTCAACCTGTTTCATTATTCCCAATCGCGGGTGAAAAAAATTGAGTCTTTACTTAAAAGTTTAGATCCCGAAAGGGTCTTAATCTCCAAAAAAGAGGAAAAAATAATTCTTCCGGAAATAGCCAGCAAGAGGGCAATTGTAATGCGGGAAGGGATAGGAAACAGCGACTGCGTATTAGTGCCGTTGGAGGACGGTGACCGATGTCAGGCGCTTGTCAAAATGCAAAAAAAGGTCATTGCTATTGATCTTAATCCCCTTTCCCGAACAGCGAAATATGCTCAGGTAACAATTGTTGATAATATATGTCGTTGCCTGCCTCTTTTATTCAGAGAAATCAAAGATTTAAAAAACAAAGATAAAAGATTTTTGGAAGAAATAATTAACAGTTACGACAATAATAAGATCATTAATGAAGCTTTAAGAGCTATATGTGCTAAACTTGATGATACTTTATGAATAAGGAAAGAAAGAAACTGTATAACAGTAAACTGTTATTTTTGGGGGTTATTTCTTTAATTATTATTTTCGGAATAATTTTGATTGGCACCTTATCCGGCCGCTATACCTTTTGGCTGAAAAGATGGAAAGGATCTGTTGTTCTGGGAATTTCTGATAAATTGCCTTTAAAGACAACGGAAAATATTGAACAGTTATTGGAGGGGGTTGTCTCTAAGACTCAAGAGGAGGTAGCAAAAAGGGTAATAGAATCACAGGCAAAAATTAAAACTAGTCTGGAAAAAGAAATCTCTTCTATGACCCGTTCCCAGGTAGAGGCTTTCCAACTGAAGATTTGCCGCGATTGGGGTGTTATTTCTCTTTCTCCAACTCCTACGGGCTCGGTTGGACAGTAGGAGATGGCTCCGTTTCTTCTGACTCCGGGGTAGGTGTTACAACTGCCTCTTTGGCTGATATAACTTCCAAAGTTCTTTCATCGGTCCAATAATTTTCACCATTAATAATGGCATGACCCCGGATATAATAAGTTCCTGACTTGGCTATGGTGGTATTGCCAACAAACTGAAGAGGAATTGTATAGTTTCCTTTGGCAAAATCCTTGATCAGATCGGTATAATTGGTATCTTCGGGCTTGACGGTCTTACTCAGAGTACCCGGAGTTGATTGCGTGCCATAATGAACCGAAGTATGGTTGATGGTTGTTGATAAACCATCAACTCTCCAGGTAAAAGCAAAAGTTTGATTTTCAGTGACTTGGGGCGGAGCATCCTGAAGAGTGACTTTATATTCAGGGATTTTAACCTCCAAAGAATATTCATCACTCCAATAGTTTTTATCTTTAATCAGAGCATGAACGCGGTAATAATAGATTCCCGAATTAGTCATAGTAATATTACCAATAAACTGGAGAGGAATACTGTAATTACCGTTAAGGAAATCCGGAACTGCCAGGTTGTAAGGTGTGTTTTCCGGTTTGACATCCTTGCCCAGCTCACCTGTTTGTGAAGTAGTGCCCAGGTGAACAGAGGTATGATTGATAGTAGTTGGCGATCCATCGATCCTCCAGGTAAAAGTAGCAACTGAGGACGCGTTGACTTCTTTAGGTGCATTTACAAGAGTTAAGCGGTAGCTTTCCATTGAGGCAAAAATAGCCTTTAAACCGAACCAACCGGCAATAAGCAGGATAATGGCGCCGGCGATCCAAATAAGTTTATTACCAGCAAGATCTCCAGTTATTGCTGCTTCATCATGTTTTTCTTCTGTCATAATCGTTCCTCCTTACAAATTTTTATACACTTATAATATAACCACAAATGAAAAATAAAATCAATATGTCTATTTGGCGTTCTTATCATCCTCGAAAATCCCGAAGATATTGCCTTCAATATCGGTACAATAAGCTAGCCAGGCCAAACCCGGGATTGGCATTTTGGGCAAAACATTCTTGCCGCCGGCAGCTTGAATTTTCTTGATGTAGTCGTCCACGCTGGAAACACTGATTGTGCAAACAAAAGAAGTAACAGGCTCCCCACCTTTTGGTTTGGGACCCTGCCTTTTGACAATACCGCCGTTTATGCCCGGTTCCTTGCTACCGTCGGGAGCGGTCATCACTATCCAATAATCCACGTTTGGATTGGACCAATTGCGGATTTCCCAGCCAAATACATTCCGATAAAAGTCAGCCAGCTTTTGAGGGTCTTGAGCATGGATTTCAAAATGGATGACGCGATTCATAGTAAAATTATATATATTTATATTTTAACAAATAATTTTAAAATTATATAAAGGGAATTGAAACATCACATGTCAGGAAAATACTTCTATAAATTCCGGAATTTCCTATACCCTCATTTCTCAGAACTTGAGCTAACAACATTATTCTATCTTTTAGTTCTGGCAATTTGGGAATTCCGGACTGTCATAGCGAGAATCATTATAGATTTATACCTGTTAAGTGAGGAATCGGATAAGTTAAGTTTACTTTTAGGAGAAGCTACTACTATAGCAGCGATTGTCTTTTTTTTCATCCTTGTAGCAATAAATTCCGTTAAAAAAAGGAAAATTACATTTTTTGAACGGGGAAGTTTTTCTTTCTTTTTTTACGTCATTCTCTCAGTAATTACTTTAATTTCAATTGTGCTGAACTTTTCATCACTGGATACTGATTCATTATGGAAAAAATTCGAGGGAATTATGCTGGTTTATCTTTTTATCCGTTCTCTTATCACCATAACGCTCACTATTATTTTCTCAAAAATGGGACGAGATCATGTATACGCTACCCAAATGACCGATGAACAATTAAATATTACGGAACTTATTTTAATTATTCTTTTATCAACCTACTTTTATTTCTCTTTACGGATAGACCACGTTTTGCCAACTTCACTTTCTCTGGCTTATTTTTACACTATTACGATTATTTCCTTTTACAGATATCTAGCCAATGCATTTGGCATACTTAATGCCCGATCAACTCATCGAGAAAGACAGACATTCAAGTAAATAAAGCAGGGATTAACCATCATATTTCCTTCCTCCGCGCGGCTCGGGTAGGGGTGAATAAAATTCGGAGCGGCTCTGCCGCACATTAACAATTTCGAATTTTTCTTTAGCGGCAAATTCTTTATTTAGTATCTAACCAAAAATGTCCACCAGGGTTTTTTAATCTCTTTTACCTCACCGCTAGTTGCGTCCACTGTTATTTGAAAACTTAGATTGATAGGAATAAAGAAAAACAATTTCCCATTTTTTGAGGCCGTGACTTCATATGTCTGCTTATTTGTCTGAAGTGAAATATTATCTACTTTGTTTATATAATTTTCTCCAATTAATTTTTCTGAAATCTGAGAGGTCTCTAAAATACTTTTTTGTTGCCCGCCATCTTCTTGTTTGATTGGTTTGGTTACTTCTGTTGTTAAGTTATACCAGTCGAATGAACTCCCCCAAAAAGACCGAACAACGCCTTCAATTTCTTTATTGGATGAAAAAGTATCGCCAACTTTCACTTTATCTTTAGCAATAAAAATGTTCTTAACACTGCCAACCGGATACATATTGCTACAAGTGTTAAAATTGGTTTCTCCGCTAATATATGACACCGAATTTATATTGACATCGAGATAATAACGCGCGGGGTGATGAAGCTCCATATCAGTTGGACATCCGTAAGGTTCTTTTAAACAAGGTTCGTCATAAGCGTCTTTGAAAGTGACGGATTTTATCACGCCCGTGATCTGGCACAGTGGAGTTGGTGCAGGCGGAGACGCAAGAACAGATGCGCCGTTCAAAATAAACAATACCGATGAAAATATGATAAATTGTTTTATTGTAATTTTGTTCATTTAGAACCTGTTTTGCTTCTTCCTTGTAGCTAATATATCAAATCGTATAATCCCAACCAATATTGAAAATAGTACAAATATCTCTGTAATCATTCCAGCATAAGAAACAACTGTATAATTATAAACAAACCATAATGGTCTAGGAATTAACATCAATAATCTTATATACTGAGTTTTTTTATTCCAGACTGCAGATGAATCTATGGTCATAGCTAGAATTGGTAAAATACTATAATACCCATTCCAAGTTACAATCCCGAATACCCAAAATAACACTACAAATAGGTACAACCAGAATTGGTTATTGCTCCAAGTTTTAGTTTCTCTTTGATTAAAAATATAAGTTCTCAATCCCGCGATTCCATTCATAGCAGCTCCAGTCCATGCGCCCAGTAACCCGAAATGAATAGTAAAAAGGATTTGAGCGACTAACATAAATAATAATATTAAATACCTCTTATTTTTCTGAAAAGACAATAAGACAAACAGAAGTGCTAAAAACCCGATACCTTGAGCGATCAACTGTATCATAAGACTTATTATAATAGGTGCTTTTTCGTAAACGCTCTTCTATATTCTGATTCGGAATATTCCTTAAATATCTTTTAAGTAATATTTAATCGGATGTATGAACAATATACAAACTATTGTCTTTTAGACTTTGAAGGATGTAGGTATAGAAGAACGTGGCGGAGGCGAGAGGATTCGAACCTCTGATGACGTTGCCGCCATACTTGTTTTCAAGACAAGCCCGATAGACCACTCCGGCACGCCTCCCTTCTCTTAAAGCGCACAAACTTCTCAGCCAACCTTCTTTTATTTTACGTAAGCTTACTATTATACCGCGAGTTGGATATCTTTAACTACTTATTTAGATTTTTTTGTTTTGGGAGGCTTGGCTGGATTTTTGGGCATTTGGTTAAGGCTGTCTTTCGGCTTGGAAAAAATCGTCAGGATAATAGATGTCTTTTTCCGGCTCAACCGGTTTTCCGGCAAGTGTATTACTATCAGCTGATAGGACTACCTCAAAGGTAGGATAGTCTTCTAAGGTAAGTAAAAAATTATTTTTTTCAAAGGAACCGATAAATGTTTTTACTTGTTCACCTTCAGGTCCAAATTCCGTAAAAGTGCCAGATAAACTGCCATTATCATCTCTTTCAAAAGTCATAATACCTCCGACTCCTCCACCTGCCTGAATGTTATAACGCCATTTGGTACCGGCAAAATTAAATTGCTTGAGTTCTAGATTGACAGCTTTGGGAGTTGTCTGAAGAAGACTTTGAGTAACATTAACATTTTCTCCAAAACAATACTCGTTTATCTCCTGGCTATTTTTAATTCTATAGACAAGACAACCGTTACCTACATCGGAAGACTTCTGACCTCGAAGATTACTGTAAGCCTGCCTGTCAAGATAATAATCAGTTGTTAAATCAGCCTCTTCAAGTTTCAGGTGACAACCTTTTAGCTTTAATTGGTCTGACTGATAATCTTCTTCTCCAATAATAGTATAAGTTCCCTTTTTTCCCTGGAAAGTCTCGCCTTTGGGACACGAAGATAGGTTTTTGACTGTCAGAAAAATAATTATTAAGACAGGGACTAAAATAATAAAAACTCTCTTAGGAATGTGTTTTTTTTGTTTTTTAACAATCATGGCAAGAGATTAAGCTGGGCATCAATCTGCCGATATTTATCTTGAGCATAATTGATTCTTTTTTCCAGGACATCGAGATCAGTTTGGATTGAACGATAAAGATTGCAGTTTAACGAAATAAACTCTTCGGCACTCATTTTTTGAGGATCACTAGCCAGAGCATCAAGAAGATTATTAGTAATATCACTGGCAACATCCCAAAGTGATTTGGGCAGCATACCTAATTTGGTAGCTGAATCAATGATCAGTTTATTGGTGACTTCAGAGAGTCCGTCTAAACATTTTTTATTGGCCGTTAGCATTTCTTCAGTGTATTTCTGTCTGACGGCTGTCCATTTTTTGACATTTTTACTTAACTCCGTTTTTTGGGCATTTAATTCACTCTTCTTAGAATTTATGGCCGTGATATCTCTAACGCATTCACCATTCTGACAAATCTTATTAAAGGAAAATACACTAATTTTCTCTTGTTGAAGTGTGCAATCATCAGAAAACGTTTTTTGACAGGAATTGTTGACCGGATTGCAGCCTAATTTCCAACGGGTATTGCCTTCGCATATCGAATTACAGTCACTATCATATTTACATTCTCCTTGTATGACGTTGGTAATTTCTGCTTGGATGGAAGTTTTTGAAGGAAGAGATGATTTTGCTATACTCGCCTGAGCCTTACATCCTACCCTATCCATTAACATACCTACCCGACTCTGATTTTCACCGCCTATGCGATCACAAATTGAGGCATTTTTATTAACTTGAGCTACACGGTAAAGACAGTCAATTCTGGTATTAGCAATAAAAATACCTTCAACTTTGTCACAGAGGGAAGGATTATTAGTTTCGGCGGCAACTTCTGTCAAACACTCCATTTTGGGAGGATTTTCAAGCTGGACTTTTTTTCCCTGATAAACGTTCACAAACTCTTCACCTTTTATCGCCTGACAAAGACCCGGATCACGAAGTGTGGTGGCAATTGCTTTAAGACAATGATCTCTGTCTAACTCCGTAGTTTTTTGGGAGATAAAGTTACAGGCAGAAGTTGCGATGGGAGCCCGAGCCAGATATCCACTACCAAGAATCAGCGTAATTGTGACTAAGATGGCCGGAATAGCACCGATGAAACCTCTGTTTACCATTAATTTACTCCAGTATCTCACCCTGTTTTACTTACAGTCAAGAAAATTTCCTTGACTCTTATTAGCACTTATGGTAAAGACGTGCTAATGGTTTTAACGCCCTCAACCATGCTGCCTTTGGGATCCATTGCACCTGACTTTTCCCTTCCTGATGTTGTCAGGCAAAAAACAGTTACTCTTAACGATTTTAAGGAGAAAAAAGCCTTACTGGTAATGTTTATTTGCCGGCGTTGCCCTTATATATTAAGTGGAAACCGGGAAATTCTTAATTAACTTTTTAC
Source organism: Candidatus Gottesmanbacteria bacterium RIFCSPHIGHO2_02_FULL_39_14 (assembly GCA_001779205.1). GTDB lineage: Bacteria > Patescibacteriota > Microgenomatia > 2-02-FULL-39-11 > 2-02-FULL-39-11 > 2-02-FULL-39-14. The sequence goes on along the minus strand of MFJM01000049.1, from coordinate 4,111 downwards.
CCTTTGCGACTAAAGTCTTATTTCCGGCGATAATTTCGTCGGAATTTAGTAAAGAAAAGGGTTTGGTAACAGAATCCATTTTCCCTCCGGCTTGGGTAACAATGAGATATGCGGCAGCAATGTCCCAAGGTTTTAAACCGTTCTCATAGTAGAGTGCCAGTCTGCCGCAAGCAACATAAGCGCATTCCAAAGCACCTGATCCTAAGTTAGTTATTCGGGCACCAAGATCAAAAAAAATTTCTCCCAACGGATATGTTTTTTTGAAGTCTTTTTCCATATACGGACAACCTATATCGACAATAGTTCCCTTAAAATTAACGGCAGATAAGACCCGGATGGGTTTATCATTCAGTTTGGCTCCTCTTGATTTTTCGGCGTAAAACAATTCATCACGGGAGGGATCGTATACAGCACCATAAATAGGAATTCCCTTTTTCAGATAGGCAACGGAAACTGAAAATAAAGGCAAGGCAAACGTAAAATTAGTTGTTCCGTCAATCGGATCTAGTATCCATAGATTATCAAGAGCTTTAAAATCCTGTTTCTCCATGAGAGTTTCCTCGGAAAGAATATTATGGAGCGGAAAATTCGTTTTGATTGATTGAATAAGAAAGCGTTCACTTTCCAAATCAGCCTGAGTAACCCAGTTACCTCTTCCCTCTTTTCTGCCTCGAATAAGCTTTGGAGAAGAAAGAGCAATTTGTCCGGCTTTTTTGGTAATTCTTTTTACAAAATCAATCATTGGTAAATAATTTAATTGTAAACAGAAGATCTATGACCGGCAGTCAAAATTTGAACGGTTTTATCCTTCTTATTAATTTTATAAATTATTCTATATATTCCGACCCGATAGGAATATTTCCCTGTCAGTTCTCTACCGAGTGGTTTACCTAAATAAGGATTTTCCTTGAGATCATCAATTACTATTTTTATAGCGTTTTGGTGGCGTTTTTTAATACTTTTAAGCTGACTCTTTGCTTCGGGGGATATACTAATCCTGAACATTTAATTTCAGACTCTTTTTAACGTCTTCCCAATCCAATCCTTTACCTTCTTCTAATTCTTTTTCCGCTTTTTTAATATCCTTGACCAATTTTCTATCAGCCAAGATTTCATTTGTTTCTTTCCAGGATTCATACTCGCTAGCTGAAATAATAACTGCCGCCGGAATGCCATTTACTGTTATAACGTACTCATCCAGTTTTTTTTGGGCGTTATCAACAATAGTAGTCAGTTCTTCTCTGGCCTTAGTTATAGGTAAAGTTTTGATCATAAGATGATATTACATAATTCTGTACAGAAAGTCAACGCGGGAGACCATATACAAAGTTAGAACCTATTTCGTTTCCCAATACCAATAATTCAAACTATATCCGTGATAACCTTTTCTCAGATTTAATACCTATACCATTGGTTAAAGTTCCGACGCCAGTTTAAACCCTTTTTTCTTATAGAACCCATCAAAAGAAAAAATTGCATCGGCATTATTGTCTTCAGCTACGGCTGCAACAATACAATTAAATAGAGTATTCTTTTTACTGGTTGAAGGACTGAAATATTTAATAGCATGTTTTAACGTTTCTCCACCTACTTCGGCAATCTGAACACCAGGATTGGTAAAAACAACTGCAGTTCCATAGGCGCTTGCAGTACTATTTAGAACTCTTTGCATATATGCATTAGATTCTGCAATTACAGTTGACGGATAGATTACTTGAGCATTCATATTATTTAGGGATTGTGAAATTGTTGTTGCGGCATGATGATGTTTATCATTTGGGTTAACTTGAGCGACAATAGCATCAGCATCAACAATGACTTTCGGCGGATTATTCATTTTTACTCCAGTCTTTTCCCCATAAATACTCATCCATCCTTTCGGAAGCATCCTTAGGACCTTTAATATTATATCGCCTGCCAATCTGGGCAATTTTAAAAAGAATCTGAGCGGAAGCAGTACCTTCACTTTGAACCGCAGGAATACCTTTTTCCAAAGCTTGTCTTATTACTTCGGCTTTACTTTTATTTTGAATTTTAGCAGTAAGAGTTATTTTTTCATCCAACTCTTCCGGAACATACAGATAAGTTTTTAGCATGAGATTATTTTAATATATCGTACAACATGTTGTCAAGTAACAGACTTATTGCGGAGAGCCATTTACATTGTCAGAACCTATTTTTCAATGAATTCACTGATATTCTGTTTAACGTACTCCAAATTCAAAGTGTTTAGATCGTCCTCATATGCATAAAATTTTTGATCAAGCCCGTTCCAAATAGCATTGGATTCTTCACCTATTTGATCTAACACCTTTTGTCTTTCATCTCTATCTTTAGGAACTAGCTTATTCGGAAATTGATCTATTGCTTTTTGAAGAATATCGGCTGTTTTATTAGCTACAATTAGTTTCAATGAACGTACGGTTTCGTGAGCATAATTTCCACTTGAATTAAAAAAATATTGACTGAAACCTCCATTATTTATTTCTCTTTCCAATTCTTGATTATAAAAAAAATTCTTCTGCGGTTCTGTTAATGCATTTAGATTTTCTCCAAACTTACATAATCCACATATATAATTATCAATTTCAATGATACTTTTATTCTTTTCTTGGGGATCATTTGCATTAATCAGTTTCGTTATATCCATAAGTACTATTTATTCACAGAATTAAATAACTTGATTCGAATTATAATAAAGCATTCTGCGGCTGACCGTTAACGACGTTCTAACCTTGAAATATTTCCTTGTTAAATACATCTTAAAACAAAAAGTACTGTAATATATAATATATCCTTTCGTCCTTTTGGACTCATCAGTACGGCCTTGAGTCACGGTTGACGCGATCTCCATCCGTAGAGAATGGCTGTTTGGTTTTGATTTCCGGTTTTCCGGTATCAGCGCCAACTGCGCAGGTGTCAGGGTATAAACCCCGCACGACGCTTTTACAGCCAATATTTATCGCACTCCCGTTAGTGCGAATTGTTGTACTTCAAGAGTACTTTTGCCATACCACAGCCAATTTCATTGGCGTCTGCATCCTCTGTATGTTTTCGGCTCGCTTTCCCTTGAGCATATGTGATGCATTTCTGCGTCAGCGCTCAAGTTTTTGAATGCCTATTCACTCCATCGAGGAGTAACTATGTGGCTCCCTGGCGATCGGGAATTGAAATAGAGGCAACATTCAGATGAGTGTCGCCTCTTTCTTTAGGTTTTCAGTTGTTACGGCGCACCGAAAGTAGGCACTACCGGTGGTGATGTTGGACCCTGCAACTCAAAGTAAGACAAAGTCTGCGGAAGATCAGACAAATGCAGGATCTCGGCCAATTTGGCAGCAATCTCACCCGTGACCTTCGCCCGCTCGATGTTATACACGCTGACCGCGTCGTTCGCAGTCTTGGCGCAGGCGAAAATCATATTGGTCTTTTCCGTGGTTACACGCTGCGCGTTCTCCACTGGTGTAAAATTGGCCGGCGGCAACGGAGCCTGCGTATAGGTGAGCGCGACCACATTCACGTTGAGTGCGAGTTGGAACGGCATGGCTCCTTGATTAGCCAGCTTGGCAAGATCAATCTGCTCGGGGGGCAATGGGTTACCGCTGGCATCATTGTAGGCAGCCAACTGCTGCGCAAGCTGCTTCTGAGCAAAGGCTATTTGCTCGTTGTGCGTCATGGTTTTGCCGGTCTCCGGGTTGATAACCGGTTCGCCGGTTTGCGGATCGGTGGCCGGACCGTCGAAAAAGTCTCTCACCGTGGCGGCATACGCTTCGGTCCGTGCAACCTCCGCCTGCATGGCGAGATTTGCCAACCCAATCTGCGTGTTGATATCAGTGAATCCCAACACTACGCAGTTTTTGGCGTTGACGGTCTCCCGCTGGCCGACCTGAACGGCGGAGACGAGGGTACTATACCTCTCGAGATAGTCCTCGTCGGTCACTAACCTTCCAGCACTGCGTACCGTGGCGCATCCGGACAAAACAATCGCTGTAATCAGGAACAGCGATATAACGAACAGGAAGTTCTTCATTAGGTTTCTCCTTCATAATTGAATGAACTGGAAACAGAATCGATTGTGTAAATTAAATTTCGACTGTAGACACCTCCTCTATGG
>MFJM01000048.1 GCA_001779205.1 Candidatus Gottesmanbacteria bacterium RIFCSPHIGHO2_02_FULL_39_14 | reverse complement strand
CCCATTAAACAACTAAAGAATGGTTATGCAATGCCTGCCTTCGGTTTCGGTACCTGGCAAATCGGCGGCGACACCAGGAAAAGTCCAGTCAATGACGATCTTGGCCAGACCGCAGCTTTAGTCCGGGCAATTGAAGCGGGAGTCACTCATATAGATACGGCAGAAAGGTATGCCGCCGGTCATGCCGAAGAGATTGTGGCAGAGGCAATTAAAAATTTTGAGCGAAAAAAACTCTTTATTGTGTCAAAAGTCTGGCCGGACCATCTAAAATACAAAGATGTTCTGAAAAGCGCTATGGCAAGTCTGAAAAGACTGAAAACCGTTTATCTTGACATGTATCTTATCCATTTGCCCAATCATGCAATTCCCATTGCAGAAACCATGAAAGCCATGGATAAGCTGAAAAATGAAGGGTTGATAAAAAATATCGGCGTCAGCAATTTTTCCGTTTCTTCCTTCAAAGAAGCTCAGAAAACAACGCAAAATAAAATTGCCGCTAACCAGGTCCATTACAACCTGATTTACCGCGAACCGGAAAAATCAGACCTTCTGTCTTTTTGCCAAAAAAACGATGTCTTACTAATTGCCTGGCGGCCGGTGGAAAAGGGAATGCTGGCCGGTGGCGGTATTCCTCTTCTTGATACTCTTTGCCGGAAATACAAAAAATCTCCCGTGCAAATTGCCATCAATTGGCTTATTTCTCAGAAGAACGTGGTGACTCTGGCCAAAATGGTTGAAGAGAAGCATCTACGGGAAAATTTGGCGGCTTTGGATTTTGAAATGGAGAAAAAAGATATAGAAAAATTAAGACAGGATTTCCCCGGCCAAAAATCCATCTCCAGCGCCGTCCCTCTCCAATAAGCTAGCCGAACATCAGAAGTTCCGGTTTAAAAAGCATCAGAAGGCCGATAGCCAGCATGATTATCCCCCCGAAAAAATGGGAGTAGCGGGCATATTTGGTATTCAGGCCGAAAGCATGCAAAGTCAGCATAGCTCCCGTAAAAACGATAAGATCATCCAGCATAAAGATCAGTATATAAAAGAAAAGATAGCCGTAATATTTCCAGGCAGGCAGGGCAGACATTGTCAGGACTTTGGTATAAACAGCCGGCAGCCCTGCCGAACAGATAAGCTCGATCAGGTTGACGGCAAAAGCCAAAGCTATGATACCGGCTAAAGCCAACAGGAAATTACCCGAGGAAGTGATTTTTTTTAATTTATCAAAGACCTGGCGTTTCTTTTTTCCTCCGGTAACTTTGCAAAGACCGGATTTATTGACATACCAGTCGTAAAGATAATAACCGCCGGATACCAGTGCTACTACCCCTACAATATTTCTGATCCAGACTATATAACCCAGGAACAGAAACAAATTTAGCCAGGCAGACAGAAATAAAAAATAAACAGTTCCGGAAGCCAGAATAAAAGTGAATCCTAAAATAAACATCCTTAACCGGTTTTTCAAACCCAACAGAAGCGAGATCAAAAAAAGTAAAACCCACATGGCGCAGGGGTTAAAGCCGTCCAAAAAAGCTACTGCCAAAGTAAAGGCAGGCAGGGATAAATCACTAATTCTGACAAGGCCGAAAAAGGGAAGTTTAACATTTTCCGGAATATCCTGATTTTGGCTTGCCCGGCTTTGAGATTGATTTGACTCAAGTAATAAATCGCTGACGATATCTTCACATTCACCCGAATTTTTAACAAATGACTCAATAACCGCCCCGGTAGTTTCAGAACTTTCGTAACCGGATACGTATTTTTTACAGACTACCGTAAAGGGAACTCCCGAGACATCGGCATATAAAGCATCCCCTACACGCGTCAGCAGTTGAAGATTATTCCTGTTTTTGGTGATTTCATATTCCCGTGTTTGAAGATTGGGATATCTGGTTTTTAATTTCTCCAGAAAAATCTTTTCTTTAGCACAGTGAGGACACCCTTGGGCCGAAAAAAAATGAAGTCGAACAGTCTGATTAGTTTGGGCGAATAATTTATCGGTAAAAAAAAATGAAATAAAGATGAGTGATATAACAAGTATAATTTTCCGCATATTATTCATATTTTTCTTAAAAAAGAGTTACTTGTTTTTCCGTCTTGACAGGCTTTATCAGTTCTTCACTATTATTTCCGCCATAATTGACTGCTCTGGAGACGGGATAAGCTTCCATTTTATTTTCCGGAAAAGGTTTAAGCATACCGATTAATTTGCTCATGTCAGCCGACTCCTCCAACCAGTTTTCCTCAGATTCCTTCTCCAGGATGACCGGCATACGGTTATGGATCGGGGCAATTAGCTCATTGGGTCCGGTGGTAATGATAGTATAACTGGATATCTCTTTCCCCCGGGCATCTTTCCAGATATCATAAAGTCCGGCAAAGGAAAATAAATCGACTGATTTAAGTCTGATAAAAAAAGGCAACTTTTCTATTCCGGCTTTCTGCCACTCATAAAATCCGCTGGCAGGTATTAGACATCTTTGTTTGGCAAAAGGTTTACGGAATGAAGGTTTTTCCATGACCGATTCAGCGCGGGCATTGATCATTTTATAGCCGATGGACGGATCTTTAGCCCAGGAAGGAATCAAACCCCATTTCATAAGCGACAGCATCTTTCCGGTTATGACAGGCATCATATACCCGGGTTTGACATTGTAATTAGATTTTAGCGAATCAAGCGCCTGACTTATATTGAATCTTTGGTAAAATTTATCCCCGGGAACTATTGAATAGCTGCCGCACATAAACTAATGATACCCTTTTTAAATTATAATAATGAATATGGCGAATTTAACTATTTTTAATTCACTCTCAGAAAAGAAAGAAGTCTTTTCCTCCCGGAAAAAAATTTCGATATATGTTTGCGGAGTGACACCTTATGATATCACTCATCTGGGTCATGCCTTTACCTACGTTTCATTCGATATGATTATCAGGTATCTCAGATATTTAAATTACGAAGTGAAATATGTCCAGAATGTAACGGACATCGATGATGACATTCTTAAAAAAGCCAAAGAAACCGGCATTGAATGGCGTCTTTTAGGAGAAAAAAACTTTTCCCTTTTTCTGGATGATCTTCAATGGCTGAATATCCGCCAACCTGATTTTTTCCCCAGGGCGAGCGATCATATTCCGGAAATAATTTCACTCATCCGGACTCTTCTAAAAAAAGGTTTTGCCTATGAAAAAAACAGGACGGTATATTTTGATGTTTCCAAAGACCATGAATACGGCAAATTGAGTAAAATTAATCCGGAACAGATGCTTCCGCTTCTCAAGGAAAGAGGCGGTGACCCTTCTGATCCAAATAAAAAAAATCCCTTGGACTTTGTCCTCTGGCAAAAACAGCAACCGGGTGAGCCTTTTTGGGAATCTCCCTGGGGTCGAGGCAGGCCGGGCTGGCACATAGAATGTTCGGCCATGAGCATGAAATATTTGGGTGTCCCGATTGATATTCACGGCGGAGGCGGAGATTTGATCTATCCCCACCACGAATCGGAACTAGCCCAATCGGAAAAAGCCAGCGGTCAGCTTTTCGTCAATTTCTGGCTGCATACGGCCATGCTTTATTATCAGGAAGCCAAAATGAGCAAATCTTTGGGAAATATGGTCTTTGTTGCCGATCTGCGGAAAAAGTATTCCGCCAACACTGTCAGGTTACTGCTTTTGTCCCATCACTACCGTCAGGAATGGGAATATTCTGAACCGGAAATTGCCCGGGCGGAAAAGCTGAATGATTTATTCAAAAGAATCTGGCTGGTTCAATCCGGGACAGGCAATGAAATAGAAATCTCCTCTTTTCGGAATGATTTCTTTACGGCATTAAATAACGATTTCAATTCGCAACAAGCTCTGCAGGTTTTGGAGCATATGGTAAATATTTCCCTAAAAACAGATAAAAATATTACTCCGGCCAAAGCCTTTCTCAACTTGGCCTTTAATATATTGGGTCTCCGGGTTGAATATTGATTTATTTCATTTCGGGTATAATTGTCACGGCAATTTTTCTGTTTCTGCTGCTGGTGTCGCAGTCGATGAGGATAATACTTTGCCAAGTTCCCAGTATTAACTGTCCGTTTGATATGGGAATAGTCAGATCAGGACCGAGCAATGAAGCTCTGATATGGGCCGCGCCGTTGTCATCATTCCAGGTTTTATGGTGTCGCCAATTGTTTTTATAAGGAATAATTTTTTCCAGGACTTCCCGGATATCATCGAATATATTGGCATCATTTTCGCAGGTGGTTAAAGAGGCGGTTGAGCCTATGACAAAAAGATGGCAGAGGCCGTTCTTAATTTTTGATTTGGATACGATGTCAGCCACGGCTGTCGTAATTTCCACAATATCGGAATATCCTTTAGTCGGAATCTCCAAAATCTGCATATACCCTAATTATATATAAGACTCAAAGCAGCGAGGTCAAAATATGGATTAATCCACGCGTAAATGGTAAAATCCTTGCTGTACCTTAACAGGTTTTTATATTCCCCTGTAGCTCAACGGTAGAGCGGCTTCCTGTTAAGAAGAAGGTTGTAGGTTCGAATCCTACCGGGGGAGCAATTTCTACGGATTTCTTCGATTTTTTTCTGATATTGTAAATTAATATACATTTATATACTTATCACCTATAATAACCCCATATGTTTAAAAAACTATTCCTCTTATTGTTATTTTTTATAGTTGCCTCTCCTGTTCACGCTGCGAGTTGGCCGCCTGAAGTAAAACCAGAACAAGGAAAGGCTTCCGGGTCGTTTACTCAGGCTGCAGGCGCAGCAGGTCAGGCGTGTACCATGATGTACACATTCACCTTTTGGAATGTGGGTGAAACGGGTGGGAGAGATTACGGGAATACTACCTTTACCGCCGAGACAACATGTACAGGCAGTTCCAAACCTGATTTGGAGACGCTCCAGGGTGTTTTTAGCGGGGGCCCGAATGGTAAAGTAACTGTTGCGGGATTTGTCTTTAACTTGGTAAATGGAACTTATTTTGTTACAACAGACGCAAAGGGGAAAACCCATCAGTTCTCTGTAGAAAATCCGGAAATATTCTCAAGATACAGATGGAGCATGGATGAATCGATTCCTATTCCGGAAATTAAAGAGGGAAAATACGAGGTAGAGACATTCGGTAATACCCGTTTTAACGATCTTTATGGGCAGGTGGAAGTTAATATACCGAATCCGGACGGAACATATGATGAAGAAGCATGGAATCTTGCCAAAATAGATATGGAGTTGCCGACGGGTACGCGTATTAAAGTCAGTGAAAAAAGCGGTTTGATGCTCGCGCTTCCTAATCAGACCAGTATTAACGTCGGGCCGGAAACGGAGCTCATTCTCGTTTCACCTGATCCGCAAAAAAGCGTGATCCAACTGCTTTACGGAGAGTTAAAAGCGAATGTTCAGAAGATGATGAAAGACGGCTCCATACAAGTAGAAATGAGCCAGGCTGTAGCAGGAATTAAAGGAACACAATTTATCTTAAACGAAACCAAAACAGAGTCTTCAATCAGGGTTACTGAAGGAACAGTTAAATTTACCAGCAAAAGCACCGGCAAATTAGTGGACGTATCTAAAGGCGAATCCGTGACCGCTACTTCACAGGGGCTTTCCGAAAAAACAATGTTTGATCCGGTTGCAGAAGAAAAGAAATGGCAGGAGCTTTCAGATAATTTTAAGAAAACAAATACTGCAATTTCCGGTAACAACAAAAATATTTATATCGTGGTAGGAATTGTTTTTGCGGCTGCAATAGTAGGTTTCCTCATATTAAAAGTCAGAAAAACTAAGTAATCTTAAGAGTCGCACGCGAAAGTTTCTTTATCTCTTCCCATCTCTGTTTAAATTCACCAATATACCTCAAATCCTGAAATGCCTGGATAATTGAAGTGAAATCTATAGTTATAATAATCCTAGGCTCGGGGAGTAATTTCTACGGATTTCTCCGATTTTCTTCGGATTTTATAAATTAATATACAATTATATACTTATCACCTATAATAACCCTTAATGTTAAGAAAAGTATTCCCATTGATA
>MFJM01000047.1:14224-23337 GCA_001779205.1 Candidatus Gottesmanbacteria bacterium RIFCSPHIGHO2_02_FULL_39_14 | reverse complement strand
TAAATTCCGTCTCAATTTATGTGTTGCCAATCAGTTTATCGGCCAGATGGAAGAGGAAGTCAAAAATGCCGTTTTCGGCAACGTCGGTACTATAATTTCCTTTAGGATTGGCGTTACTGATGCCAATTATCTCCAACACTGGTATACTTCGGTTTTTTCTGAAACTGATTTGATTAATGTCGATGTCTATAATGCCTATGTCACTACTATCATTGGCAATAAGCCGGTCACTCCTTTTTCCGTTGACATGAGAAAAGATTTAGGTCAGTTGAAGAAAATAGAAAATAAAGAAGTCGCCAAGGCCATAGTCCAATTATCCCGCCTCAAATACGGCCGCCCTCGCGAGCTTGTTGAAGCCGAAATCTCTCAACGTGCCAAACTCTAATTATTTTCAACTCATTATATAGACATGTATAAAAAATTGTTACCAGTGATAGAGAAATGCTTCAATTAAAGTTAGTCGAAAGCATCTGGTAATAGATCATCAATCCTCAAATATCTGCTATAATTCCACCATGCGGGCCCGTAGCTCATCGGCAGAGCGATTGTCTTATAAACAATAGGTGCTTGGTTCAACTCCAAGCGGGCCCACTAACTTATTGATATTTAATGCACAATAAACTTCCGATTGGCGACCAGGAAGAAAAAGTCAAATCCCCGGATTCGTCCCGGCTGTAGAAAAATGAAGCACTGCCTCCGTCCAAATTAACCAATTCCTCAAATGGAAGAATATTAGCCGCTTTTAATTGCTGGAAAATAATTGGTATTTCTGCTAATTTCGGTCCGCTGGCTAAACTTTCTTTATCTGTCACATTAACCAAATAAATATTTTTGCTTCTATCTTTGGCCAGAAGCGATCTTCGTGCATAGTCATCCCTAACCAGTTTTAATTTTCTGTTTGCCGGAATTATTAACGGTCCGGTCTGGAATATGAAACCAGTTTCTTTTATATTATTGGGATATAGCTTGCCGAAATTTATCATTGAGTCGCTTTCCAAAAAGACAAAAGCATTAGCAATCGAACTTTGAGATTGCTTACCCAATAATTTTCCGTCAACTTTAAATAGTCCCAGCGGTTTTTCTTTCTCCAGATAAAATCCGCCGTTTATGCCTATATCGCAGTTGTTGGTTTTGACTAGATCTTCACCGCTTAACTTTTCCGAAAAATTTGGTATCAGTACAATTTTAGCTTGATTTGGAATTTTAACTGTCAGAATCAGGTATCTTTTTTCTGAATAAGCTTTTTCCGTGATTATCCCGTTGGGAAGTCTCAAGGGAGTTGGCGTGACTGGTATTTCACTTCTAAATGAGAGTATATTTTCGAGATCCTGTTCTTTTATATTTTTATAAACAAATCTCCCGGTTAAAAATAAAAATCCCAGGATTAATATCAAAACGATAATCTTTTTCATTGCGATATTATACAATGAATAATAGTTATGCTTGACCGGAGACAGCGTTATCTTCAGGTAGCTCTTAATAGTACGCTCGAGGAAGCAGGGGAAATAATATCCATGCTGCCAAATAGCCCCCGCATTATTATCGAAGCCGGTACGCCTCTTATTAAAAGATACGGTCTTGAAGCCATCAGTCAGTTAAATAACTGGTGGTCGGCCAAGGCCGTTCCTAATAATTTTATTCCCTATATAGTCGCCGATGTTAAAACTATGGATAGGGGAGCCACTGAAGTCTTGTTGGTAAAGGATGCCGGAGCCTCGGCTGTTATTGCCCTCGGCATTGCCCCTCTGGAAACTCTGGATATTTTTATCAAAACCTGTTCTGAACATAACCTTGACAGTATGGTTGATATGATGAATGTAGAACAACCTGTCAAAGTTTTAAGAAGATTGAAAAAATTGCCCTCTGTTGTCATTCTTCACCGTGGAGTGGATGAAGAAATATTTAATAAAGACAAGCCTATTCCTTATTTGCAGATTAATAAATTACGGGCAAGTTTTAATACTCTCATTGCCATCGCCGGCGGCGATTCCATAAGGGAGGTTCAGCGTGCCATATTTAACGACGCCAATATCGTCGTCGTCTGGAAGGAATTTTATAAATCGTCAGACACGACCAGCAAACTAGCCGAAGATTTTCTCAAAGTTATTAAATAACCTCAATGGGTAAAGAGCCGTTAATAATAAACTGTGACTGTAAAAAGACAGTTTATGCTTTGGAAGGTGAAGAAGGTGTCGGCAGGTGTAATTATTGCCAGAGGCAATATTATGTAGTAAGGTGTGTCAAATGTGGAATTTATGATGTTTTGCAGCCCTCCGACGCCCAGAAACGGAAGTGGAAATGTATTGCCTGTGACGGATTGAATAATCTCTCGCTGGACTTTGAGAAAAAAATAATCAGATTATTTAGTCAGGAAAACCTTTCGCATCATGAAAGAAAATCGATTATAAGACACAAATGGTTTCTGTTTTTTTCGTGGGTCTTGGCTACTATATTTTTGCTGGGTTATTTGTTTCGTGATTACTTCCTGCAAAATAGATTTGTGTTTTTTTCGTTCGCCTTGACTACTTTTTTGTTGCTAGTTTATTTGATTATGTTTTTCCGCTGATTTTTTTAAGAATCTTGACAACTCCAGTCGGCTGGGCAAATTTCAGTTCGCCTATATTTTTGAAATGTTTGGTATTGCCTGTCACTAGAAGAAAATCATGATTGATGCATGTGGCTGCAACAAGTGCATCTCCAAGATAAGATGTTTGATTTTCACGAAGTAATTTTCCAGCCAACATTCCTATGTTTTTTGTTATATCTACTTGATTGAAAATTGAAATGAATTCAATAGCTATTTCGAATTTCTTGAGATTTCTGAGATTTTTATCAGTAAAAAATTCAGTTATCACAACTGGATTGATATATAATTGAATATTTCCTTTTTCTTGGTCTTTTATAAATTTATCCAATTCTTGGCTGTAACCTTTTGAATAATCAATCAGAATATCTGAATCAATAAAAACTTTATTCATTCATGTGCGGAAAAATTTTGTGCGGATTTTTTCTTTTGCCGATCTTCGCAGTCTTTTTAAAGTTTTTTCTCCAGTCAGTCCTTTGCCTAAAAAATTATAAAAAGGTATAGTACTTTTTTCTTCTTTTTTATATGGCTTTAATATGGCAACCGCCTTACCGAAACGGCTGATAACCAGAGGAGTTACATATTTCTCTACCTCATCAAGATAATTGGAAAGATTATTTCGCAAAGTCAAAGAAGACACGATTTTCATATGGGGAAATTATATCAAGAGAGAAGTCAATATGTCAACATGTACACATGTACATAATCTAATTCTAATATCTTATGCAATATTTATGATAAACTAAAAATATGGCTGGATTACCAATAGTTGGAACAATTGAATTACCCCCAATTAGAGCAGTTGAAGGTCTACCAAAAACTGCAAGTTTAGTTAGCCGATTTCAGGAAACCACAGGATCATTTTTGCAGTCGACGGAAGCCAAATTAAATACGGGACCGCCCTGGATGAGAACCAAAGAATTTCCCCATGCCAATCCCACTGAAACTCTGATAGGCACACTAGATGAATCAACACATACCTCATTTTTAATTGAATCTGGAGCAGAGCCGGGAATATCAAACAAGGACAGATATACGATGATTAGGTGGTTAACTCTTGGAGAAGAGAAAGGTAACCTGCCCGGAGGTTGGTTAAAAATAATCCAGAGAGATGGGCAAGAACCTATTATTGCTTCTGGAAAAGGCAATTATTTCCCAACAGTCAATGACAATCATTGGAAAACAGGAGGAGCACATGATTGGTATGATCATGTTGGTAATGAGTCCTCCGCTTTAACTCCTATAGAAATTGATTCAATTATGTTCAGACTCGGGTCAAGTAAAGTAGATTCTGAATTTGCTCAAAGAATAGCAAAATATGTAGAAGTTGATTATGCAGGCATTGAGGCGATTTTAGAATTTCAGGATGCTTTAAGTAGTAATCCTATTGGGCGCATGGCAAGGATAAGAGAAGCACGCCGGAAAGCTGCGAAAAACATGAAAATCTGGAATGAACTTCAAGAGTCATATTTGCCTCTCTATAAAGATGAGGAGAAAGAATCAGGGGAAAAAGAAGAAAGGATTGCAGTTTTTGGTGACATTGCTGTAGTCGAAAACCTTGAAAACAGGATTTCTGATGAAGAATTCAAACATATTCAATCAGATTTTGATCTATTTCAAAAATTAATTGCGAATTCTACTGATACTAAGGAACAAGCATTCCTTGCTTCACGTCATGTTTTTAGAGTCCTAATGGGATTAACCCCAGAAGCCAGTTTCTTTCCAAACGAAGCTAAAGTTTTATATGGAGCTCTAAAAAAAGCTGGCGCTATTGACCGATTTACAATTTTTACAAGTGGAAAAGACGGATCTTTTTTATCATTTTTACACTTAAATAGGGCAGAATCCTTGTTAAAGAAACACAAGGACGAATTAAATTTAAAAATTACTGAAGAAAAATTGACCGATAATCAAGTCATCGATACAGTTGCTTCACTCTATAATGATTCAGATGCGCATAAAAGACACCTGGCGATTGGTTTATTCTCAGGTATTCCCAAAGGCTCAGTTGAATGGTGGCTCAAGAAAGAAGATGTAGCGCATTTGAATAAGTATTCCTTAACGCCAATAGATAAAAAGACTGAAGCTTTCCTCGAATCTGCCGATGCGATACCTTTAGATCAGGAGAGGATTAGTGGAGAATACACTAGGTCATATTTACAATTTGGAGAAGCGAAACCTCAACAATCAGGGGCAGAAATTACAATCCGAGGTTTTGGAACCGATTTTAAAACAACTTATCCTCCCTCCCAGGAAGTAATTGATCATTGTCAAAGGCTTTTTGAGATAGAGAGACGACTAGGAGTAATTGATTTTATCAGTGAAACAAGAAAACTAATCGATGCAAGAAGAACTCTACAAGATATTACAAGTTAATAGTTAAGGCGATTTTTTACTTCCCGCCCAGTTTCCGAAGTCCCTCAATAATTTCAATTGGGATTGCAAAGACAACCGTATTGGCCGGGTTGGTAGTGGTTGCCTCGATTGTCTGCAGAGTTCTCAATGAAATTGCACCTGATTTGGCCATCTGTTCCATGGCTTTCTTGAGGTTTTCTGAAGCTGATAATTCTCCCTGGCTCCTGATAATCGTTGCCCGTCTTTCTCTTTCCGCCTCAGCCTGTTTTGCCATCGCCCGCTTCATATCAGCCGGCAGTTCAATATCCTGAATTTTAATGGCCGTTACATCTACTCCCCACTCGGTTGTTTCCTGATCGACTATTTTCTTGATCTCTTCGGCAATTTTCTGCCTGTCAGTCAGAAGAGAATCTAATTCCACTCCGCCGATCACATCCCGCAATGCCGTCTGGGCATACTGGGTCACCGCGTAGGTATAATCCTGGATTTTTAAAACGGCATCCTCGGGCTTGGATACCTGGAAATAAACAACGGCATTAATCCCTACGGGTACATTATCGCGTGTTATCACTTCCTGTTGGGGAATATCAGAAGTGGTAATCCGGATATCGACTTTAATCAGTCTCTGAACGAAAGGAATCAGTACTTTAAGTCCCGGAGACAGGGTATAGGAATATGATCCCAAAGTTAAGACTATCCCTCTTTCATATTGGTCTATGACCACCAGTGTCTTTAGGAATAATATGACAACAAAAATTATCAGTATCCAGATAAACATGTTTTTATTGTATCACTAAATTGACTGATCATCTATAATTGTGTTACCATATAACATGGTTCCTAAAAAATCATCGCCTCTAACTATTTGTTTCTGCGGCAGTTTTAAATTTTACACTCAAATGGAGAAGGAAGCGGAAAAATTAAGACATTTCGGCTTTAAAGTTATTGTTCCACAACCCTCTCACATCCGTCATGGTCATAAACCTCAAATGCTTAAGGATAAATTCGACAAAATAACATTACAAAAATGGGAAGGTGAAGGCGCTTTTTCTCATTTGGAAAATATAAGAGAAAGTGATTATGTCTATATCTTTAACAAAAACTCTTATTTGGGTCCTGCCGTCACCGTGGAGATCGGTTTTGCTCTGGCCTTAAAGAAAAGAATTTTTTCTTATGCTCCTGTTTCCGATATCACTGTCACTAATTTTATCGAAAAAGTTCTAACCCCGGCTAATCTGATAAAATATTTGCAATATGTTTACACTGAGCGGAGTCGAACGTGAAAAATGACTTTGGCCCGCTTTCTGAACTTCATGTTCATATAGGCTCTAGTGTCGATCCGGCCATAATGTGGGAAATTGCTCATGATCAGGCAATAAAACTTCCCACCAAAAATTATTGGGATTTTTTAAGTCTCATTACCGCACCTGAAAAGACTACCTACCAGAAATATCTTGATCTTTTTACCTGGACGGAATTAATCCAGTCCTCTCCCGAAGCGATTGATAAAAGTGTCTACTCAATAGCTTCAGGAGCCTACCGTCGCAATAACATCACTACCTTGGAAATAAGGTTTAATCCCATGAAAAGAAATCGGGGCGGCGAAAGGGATCTCGATCATATTATTCTTGCAGCTATCCACGGTATGGAAAGGGCTATGCTTGCCTATCCGATTAGGGTTGGAATAATCATCTGTTTTGATAGAACTTTCTCTGCCAGATTAAATACCATTTTGGCCCAAAAAGCTATTAAATACAGTAAAAGAGGTGTAGTAGGTATCGATTTGGCCGGCCCTATTGATAAAACTTTCGATATGGCTACCCTGGTCGACACGGTTAATAATTGTAGAAAAGTTGGATTAGGAGTTACTATTCATACCGGAGAGGCTACCGGCGCTGATGAAGTCAAAAGGGTGGTTGAACTTCTGTCGCCTGATAGAATAGGTCACGGAGTCAAATCGGTTGAAGATAAAAACCTCTTAAAACTGTTAAAAGAAAGAAAAATTGTTTTGGAAATTTGTCCATCCTCTAATCTCCATACGGGTGTGGTACCCAATTGGGATAAATTTAGACATATTTTTGCCGTATTAAAAAAACAAGAGGTTCTTTTTACCATCAATACCGACGGTCCGGAAATGCTACTAACCAATCTGAAGAATGAATATAATTTGTTATTAAATAATAAAGTTTTAAATAAAGCAGATCTGGACAAGGCAACCGCCGTCGCCAGGCAATCAAGCTTTATTAAAAATGAATCAACCTGATTTATACGGGCAAAAAATCATAAATATTGTTGGGCTCACTTTTGACGATGTTCTTCTATTACCTAATTTCGCTGAACTCAAAAGGGGAGCCATCGATATTACCGCCAGCCTGACTAAAAAAATAAAACTTCAAATTCCTCTCTTATCCGCTCCTATGGATACTGTTACTGAAGATAAACTCGCCATCGCTCTTGGTAAATTGGGCGGACTGGGGATCATCCACCGCAATTTGACCATTAATAAACAGATAGAACTTGTAAAAAAAGTCAAAAAAGAAGTTGATTTGGTCGCTGCCTCAGTCGGCGTTGGTCCTGATTTGGAAGATCGGGTTGAGGCGCTAAACGATGCCGGCTGTAATGTCTTAGTTATTGACAGTGCTCACGGCTTTTCTAAATGGGTGATAGAAGCCACCCGTTATATTTCTGGAAAATTTTCTCATCTTGAATTGATATCCGGTAGTGTTGCCACAGCCTCGGGTGCCAAAGCTTTAATTGAAGCAGGAGCTAAAGCTTTAAGGGTTGGTATGGGTCCGGGTTCCATTTGTACTACCAGAATTGTTGCCGGTATGGGAGTCCCCCAGGTAACCGCCGTACTTGAAACGGTTTCCATAGCCAAAAAATACGGCATCCCTGTTATTTCCGATGGTGGGTTGCGCTTTTCCGGCGATATCGTTAAAGCCTTATCCTGCGGTGCCGCAACAGTTATGACCGGCTCACTTTTGGCCGGCACCCTAGAATCTCCCGGCAAAATAGTCACTCAACAGGGTAAAAAATATAAAACCTATCGTGGTATGGGATCAATTGCCGCTATGAAACAGGGAAGTGCTCAAAGGTATGGACAGGAATATCGGCGCGGCCAGGAAAAAAAGTTAATTGCCGAAGGCATAGAAGGCTTGGTTCCTTATCAAGGAACAGTCGAAGAAGTGGTTAATCAGTTAATCGGTGGTTTAAGAACGGGTATGTATTACGCCGGCGTCAAAAATATAAGGGAACTTCAGGAAAATACCAGGCTTATTCGGGTAACCCAAGCTTCTCTAATAGAAAGTCACCCTCATGACATCATTATAAAAAATGAATCAACTAATAAATACCAATAAACAAATAAACAAATCAACCAATTTCAGAAAATTTGATATTCATGATCGAATATTTAATTTTGTTGTAAATGTATTAAAGTTGATTAGAACAATTCCTAAATCAATTGAAAATCAAATCATAGTAAATCAAATTATCAGATCAGCAACATCTATCGGCGCCAATGATCAAGAAGCAGATGGTGTTTCAACGAAGAAAGATTTTATACATTGTTTTACTGTTGTTAGAAAAGAGCTGAAAGAAACACGCTATTGGCTTCGAATTATCTCTGCAATTAATGAAAAAGTTTCCTTACAAATGCATGAACTTCTTCAGGAAAATAAAGAGCTGATATATATTGTAAGCTCAATTATTAAAAATAGTTTTAAAAAACACCAAATTGGATAATCAAAAAAATCAACTTCAGGATTGGTTCGAAATAATATTAACGCGCAAGTATGGGATTGATTTATTTCACAGAGAAAAAAAACATGTGAATCCTAAAGAAATGTATATCTGGGATTGGCGCCTCCTATTTTATTCACTATTTGCAATAATTTGGCTATTAACAACAATTGTTGGATTTATATTGGCTGGAACATTTGAAAACATAAAATCAGTGTACTTAATTCTCATGATTTTTCCTTTAATAATATTTCTACAGAAAGTTAAGAAACTAAAAAATCATTGGAATAAAGAAAATAAAAATACGTTTATATATAATAGTAAAATTTTTATAATTTTTATAATTATTTTTTTCATTTTTCTTTATTTCAGAAGTTACTAAAATGATATTTTTATTGGATAATTGGTTTATTGGATAATTGGATAATTGGTT
>MFJM01000047.1:11690-14213 GCA_001779205.1 Candidatus Gottesmanbacteria bacterium RIFCSPHIGHO2_02_FULL_39_14 | reverse complement strand
ATATTAATAATCGATTTCGGTTCACAAACTACTCATCTTATTGGTAGACGAATTAAAGAAATTGGGTTCCCTGTTGAGATTGTTACAGCTGGTGAAGCATTAAATGCTGCAATAAAACTAAATCCAAAAGGAATTATTCTTTCCGGCGGCCCTGCTT
This sequence comes from Candidatus Gottesmanbacteria bacterium RIFCSPHIGHO2_02_FULL_39_14, assembly GCA_001779205.1. Lineage (GTDB taxonomy): Bacteria > Patescibacteriota > Microgenomatia > 2-02-FULL-39-11 > 2-02-FULL-39-11 > 2-02-FULL-39-14. The sequence goes on along the minus strand of MFJM01000047.1, from coordinate 14,056 downwards.
CTACTTACGGCAAAAATGCTCTCTTGGTTGATAAGAAAATATTTGAGTTAAATATTCCGGTTCTAGGTATTTGTTATGGACTGGAAGTAATGGGTCAGATGTTGGGAGGCCGGGTAGCTCCGGGGAAAAAGAAGGAATATGGTTCGACAAGTTTTACACTCTTAAAAGAGAATTCTCTGTTTGCAAACTGGAAAAACAAGAAAACTACTTTTACTGTGTGGATGAGCCACTTTGATCAAGTGATAAAAGAACCTATTAATTCAAATGTAGTTGGATCCACTCCGGATGTTAAAATTGCAGCTTTTGCAGATGAAAAAAAGAAACAGTTTGGAATTATGTTCCACCCTGAAGCTCATCATACTGAGTATGGTAAAGATATATTGATAAATTTTGTTCTTCGAATCTGCCGTGAAACTCCCTCTCAGAAATCTATAGACATTAATGAACTGGTTAAAGGAATAAAAGAAATTGTTAATAATGGTCGGGCTGTCTGCGCTATCTCTGGTGGAATTGATTCCACCGTAGCCGCGTTTATAACTTATAAAGCTATCGGTAAGAATCTGACCTGTTTTTATGTTGATACGGGTTTAATGCGTCTTGGTGAAACTGAAGAAGTTATCAGCAGATATGAGAAAAATTTTCAATTTAATTTTCGGGTTATTAATGCTGAAAAAATCTTCCTCCAAAACCTCAAAGGTATTACTGATCCTGAGCAAAAAAGAAAAATTATTGGCGAAACTTTTATCAGGGTTTTCGAAAAGGAAGCTCAAAAAATCGGAGCCAAATTTCTTGTGCAGGGTACTATCTATCCCGATGTCATCGAAAGCAAAGGCTCCTTGCATGCCGATAAAATTAAAACGCATCATAACGTCGGCGGCTTACCTCTTCAACATGGATTTACCATCGTTGAGCCTCTCAGAATGCTCTATAAGGATGAAGTAAGAGACATAGCCAAGAAATTAAAAATTCCTGACGATTTTATTCACCGTCACGTCTTTCCCGGACCGGGTCTGGCTGTCAGGATAATCGGTGAAGTCACCAAAGAAAAACTGGACATATTGAGGAAAACCGACTCAATTATTGTTGAAGAAATTAAAAAAGCTGGTCTCTATGATCAAATTTGGATGGCTTTTGCCGTTCTTACCGGAATAAAAACTACCGGTGTGGCCGGTGATGAAAGAAAGTATGGTGAAACCATCGCCCTCAGGGTGATCGAATCCAAAGATACTATGACTGCCGACTGGGTCAGGCTTCCTTATGATCTCCTGGCTAGAATTTCCGAGCGTATTGTCAACGAAGTCTTTGAAGTCGTCAGGGTGGTTTACGATATCACCACCAAACCTCCCGCCACCATGGAATGGGAATAATTAAAATCCCGCCCTTCCTTGCAAGCCAAACAAGAAGGCTACCAATTGGGTAATCCAGTAAGCGGCAAAAATAATAAAAAAGCCGATTATTGCCTGGGTTATTTTGGTTTTCCCTGCCTCCGCCTTTTTCGGATCTCCCATACTGGTTAAAAAATCAAACCCACCCCAAATCAGATAAAGAAGTAAAGCTATTCCGGCCAGAGCCATTAAAATCGGCATAGCGTTATTAACCAGAGATGCCAGATTAGTAAATCGTCCGCTTGGCAACGGTCCTTGTATTGTTCCTGTAACTCCGGGTATCACAATAATCTGTGTTAATAAATTGTCCATATCATCTTAATTATTTATTAAATCCTGGTATTTGCAAAATATCTTCCGCTATAATTTTAAAAAGGAATATCGAAAAAACAATTAGCAATAAGCCCATCAGAGAGGACACAATTATTTCCTTCCCCATCGCCACCCGTTCCGGATTGCCGCGACTGGTCAGAAAAATAAACGCCCCGTATAAAAAGTAGAGGAAAGCAATCGCACCGGCAATCCCCAGTCCTATTCCTCCCGCTCCGCCCACCCCGAAAAACTTTTCAGTAATAATTCTTCCCAAATCCGTCGGAAAACAGCCAATCGCCGTCCAGATTCCGTGCTCCCTATCCATACAGATTTTACAGCCCGGTTTGAATTCATCAGCCAACCTCTCGCAAATAGCCGCCAGCGATGGAACAGGTTCAGGGGGAACTAATCCTTTACAAAAAGAACAACTGTAACATTGTGGATAATCGCAGGGATTAGTGGTTTTTTGGCAAGGTCCGTTCGGAACCCAGCAACCGGGACTATCTGTAGGCGTCGGTGAAGGAATAATTACCTGACAGCTGTTAACTCCAGTAACACAGACATCAAAAATTATTGAACATTTAGCTAATGCTTGTTTTAAACTGCTATCCTGTAACAAGATATCTGCTCTAGCCTCATAATTTCCTTTAGACCATTTTTTTATATCGG
>MFJM01000047.1:0-11683 GCA_001779205.1 Candidatus Gottesmanbacteria bacterium RIFCSPHIGHO2_02_FULL_39_14 | reverse complement strand
ATAAAAATATTTGTTATCTATCGTTAAATAGGGAAAACCTTGTTTTTTTCCATTTCCCTCGATTGTTACAGGAAGTATTTCTTGGTATCCTCCATAATCATCCGGGCCTACATATTGGAGTATTTTTGTCGTATTTTTATCAAGTCCGATAATATTAGTGACGCTTCCGATCACTTTTAAGGAATCATCTTCATTCAAATATATGCCTGTTGGAGGTTCAACAGTGATTGTGCAATCTGCCCTTTGTGAAGGAGTAGGAGTAGGTGTCGGTTCTTCAGCTTTCCAATCACTGGGTTCTATTGTATAAATGCATCCTGGATTTTGAGCAAAATCAGGACCCGAAAGTCTGAGTTCAATATTATTATCAGTCACCAGCGAAGTAAAAGTAAATGTCCATGAAAATATTCCTTCTCCATCTGGTTTACCTGTTTTTCTATCCCAACAAGGATGCCAGGTTGTGCATGAAGCTTCTAAAGTATATTCATTATTCGGATTAAGGTTATGGATTTTCCAATTAACCACTGAATCCAGATCTGGATTCGGGTCTTTTGTAAAAGGTGGGGCTATTTTTCCGAGTCTGTCTGTAAAAGTAAATGTACATCCTGTTTGTTTCCAGGCAGTTACCGATTTTGGATAGGTATATTGCACAAGTGATAATAAAAATAATAGTCCAAAAAATAATTTACACTTCATGGATTTTTTTCATTTTTTATCCGAATCCGGGAATTTTTAGGATGTCAAACCCGATTACCCTTAGCAAAAATACCGAAAAAACAATTATCAGTATTCCCAAAATTGATGAAGTAATCAGGTCTTTTCCTGCCTGTATCTTTTCCGGATTGCCGGCCGAGGTCAGCACCGTCGCCGAACCCCATAGAACTGCCATAAAAGCAATTCCTCCTGCCGCCCCAAATACGATCGACAGGATAAACTGGACATATTTTTCCGGCTTGGTCGAAATACAGCCCAAAACCGTATAATAATTGCCGGTAATCTCATTCCCGGATGAATCATAAAGACACAGGTTACACTGCGTCCAATCAGGTGGTTTGGGATTAGTCAACCGGTTGCACCAGCCGCATAAATCGCAGGTGGGTTCTCCGGTCGGAGTTACCGCTGAAAAAACCTGTCTATCGGAAATTAAGAATAGAATGATTAGAAATAATAATATTAGTAGCTTCTTGGGCATTAAATTTAGTGTACAACAAGTCATAGTATAATTAAACTTGTGTTAAACAAGCTCAAAATAATCTTTTTTTCCTTATTTCTTATCTCTATTTACTCATTACTTATTACCCGTCCGGTTTTCGCTGACGAGCTTGAAGATATTGAAAAAAAATTGATAGACTTAAAACGCGCCCTACAAATGTCTATTGCCGCAACTTCCCCCTTGGAAAAAAACCTGTCCACTCTGCAAAAAAACCTGTCTGAAATACAGGTCAAAATTACCGCTATTGAAAAAGATGTCGTTGTCAAAGAAAGAGAAGTCGCCGAAGGTGAAAAATTATTGATATTAGCAACAGATCTTCTGGGGCAAAAAGTCCGCAAAATCTATGTTTCCTCCTCCCAATTTAATACCACCAAACTCCTTCTTCTTTTAGGAAAAAATCTCGCCCTGTCCCTTCGTGAGTATAGTTATCAGAAAAAGGCTATCGAAAATGACCGTGATACTATCGTCAAAGTAGTTCTCTATATCAAAGATCTGGAAAATAAGAAAAAAGCTCTCGAAAATGAAAAAGTAAGACTTGCCTTTGTCAAGAAAGAAACTGATGATCAGGCCCGGTTTCTGGCCAAGGAAATAGCCGGAGCCAAAAAATACCAGACTACTCTCGCTAGTTCCATCGCCCAGTTGTCAGCCCGTCAGCAACAGTTGTTGGCTCAAAAACTTGAGAGTTTACATCTGCCCACCAGTCTTGGTGCCGGCCCCCTTTACTGTACCGATGATCGGAAACTTGACCCCGGTTTCTCTCCTGCTTTTGCCGCATTTACTTACGGTATTCCTCATCGGGTGGGTCTCAATCAGTATGGTGCCTACGGCCGGTCTAAAGCCGGACAGAATTATAAGGATATTCTCAATGCCTATTATCAGGGAATTAATTTTGAAACCAGGGATCCCAATATGAAAATCAAAGTTGTGGGGTTTGGCGAAAAAAATCTCGATGATTATCTGTTAGGAGTTTATGAAATGCCCAACGACTGGCCCCTCGAAGCCCTCAAAGCCCAAGCTGTAGCTGCCCGTTCTTATGCGTTAAGCTACACCAATAATGGCCAAAGTGAAATTTGTACCACCCAAGCCTGCCAGGTCTATAAAGGCGGCAATAAAGGCGGTAATTGGGAAAAGGCTGTCAATGATACCAAAGGTGAAGTCATGGTCTTCCAGGGGCAGGTAGTCAAAGCCTGGTATGCCTCCACCTTTGGCGGTTATACTTTTACTTCCGGCGACGTTTGGGGGTCTGATCGCGGTTTTACCAGAAGAATGCGCGATACCACCGGCACGGTTGACGGTTTTTCTGATCTGGCGGAAAAGTCATATGACCGTGAATCTCCCTGTTTCTATGCTGCCCAAGGTTTTCGCACTGAGTATGCTAAATCCTCCTGGCTTAAATCCGAAGAAGTCGCTGATATCGTCAACGTTCTTCTTTTAGCCAAAAGTGATTCCGGTACTCAATCTCATTTAGCCCAAGTTGATAAGCCCAATCCCGATGGTGTTGATACCTGGGATGCCAATCGTGTCAAAAATGAATTGAGAAACCGCGGAATTAATCCTTTTAATTCTATCTCGGATGTAAATATCGATTGGGATAAGTCTCAAGGCACTGTTAATTCTATCAATATTTCCGGTTCGGCCGGCTCCTCTTCCTTTAACGGTACGGAATTTAAGAATTTCTTTAATCTCCGCGCTCCTGCTAATATTCAGATCGTCGGTCCATTGTATAATATTGAAAGGAAATGAAATGCCGGAAATATTTGTTTCACCCGCATCTCCTCAAACCCCAAAGGCCAACGGCAAGGTCAATTCACCTAATCCTCTGTCTGCTTTCATGTTTATGCCCCAAGGGGTTAGTTTTGAAAATCAGGAACAGGATGAAACGATTGTTCTCCTGTTACGAAAACATTTTATTACCAATCTTCCCTGGTTATTTATATCCGTAGTTCTTCTTCTCATTCCTGTCACTTTCTTTCCTTTTGTCGTTATTAATAATCTTATTCCCCAATTGCCTATTGCCTTTTTTAGGTTAGTCGCTCCCGTCTGGTATTTGTTTACTGGAAGTTACATCCTGGTTAATTTTTTAATGTGGTATTTCACCATCTCCATCGTCACCACCGAAAGGATTCTTGATATCGATTTTATTAATCTTCTGAATAAAAAAGTTGCTGAAACAAGGCTTAGTAAAGTAGAAGATGTTACCCAGCGAAGCGGTGGTTTTTTTGAAGCCTTTTTTGATTATGGTAATGTCATTGTCCAAACCGCCGGCACAGAACCGGTTTTTCTTTTTCAGTCTGTTCCCAAACCTCAACAGATTGTCAGGATTATCCATCAGCTTCTTGAAAGACAAGAAGAAACATAAAAGCTATGCCTCCAAATGAATTAATACTTGATTTAATAAACCGTCTGCCCTTTATCTTAATTAAAGTTTTTACTGCTATTCTTCTTTTAATGCATCTTCTATTCTCGGTTATTATTGTTAGGCAAACCAGAATTTTATCAAAAATTATTGAAGCCAATATTTCCCCGACGATTCAATTAATCTCATTTCTTCATCTTCTGGCTTCCCTGATAGTTTTGATTTTTACCGTAATCTTTTTAATTTTTATACCCCTATGAGTTATCAATTCCGGTCAGCCAAAATTACCTCGCCTTCCACCCCGAATTTTTGGGGCGGCTGTTTTGTCGAAAAAGATTTGACTGTTCTTTTAGAGATAGAAACGGATGGTTCCATTCTCGCCTCATATTTGGGTAAATCTGTCTTTGATCAGTTGCTTCAATTTGTAGGTAATACAACTAAAAGGGATAAAGACACAGTCAAAACCCTCCTTAGGGAAATATCCGGTAACCCTTTCATAAAAACTGCCATAATCGGTGTTCTCTCTGACTCCTCCATGTATCTTGGCTGTCAGGGTAAAGGCCAGGCTGTTCTGGTTAGAGGTGAAGAGGTAGGCACCGTAATTTCTGGCGGCTTCGTCTCTCAGGGGAAAATTGATTTGAATGACCGGATCGTTTTCCATTCCGATCGCCTGGCCAAAATATTGGGTAATAAAACCCTGTTAGATATTTATCTGTCTTCTAATCTTGAAGATTTTGAAGAAGAATTGGCAGGCATTCTTTCTGTCAACGAAAAGGCCAAAGGATTAGCTGTGCTTGAAGTGGTTATCGCCAAATATAAGATTTTACCCGAATTAAACAATATCAATAATATAACTAAATTTCACCTTCAAAAATACCTGCCCGAACAATTACCTCTAAAGTTAGAACAGCTGAAAAATTATTATTTTAGTAAAACATTACGCCAAAAACTTTTCCTAGCTGTGTCCTCTTTTCTTTTTATCTTTTTTATTATCAATACTTTTGCCGGAGTAATTCGTTCCCGCAATTCTCAGAAATTAAAACAATTAAACCAAACTTTATCTGTAGTCAGTCAGCAATTCGAGGAAGCTCAAAATCTTATTGAATTAAATCCTATAAGATCAAGAGAGCTTCTCGGCAGCGCCAAATTATCCGTCAGCCAATTATTGACGAAAACCAAAAAGAATTCGGAGGGGTATAAAAAATTAACAGGCTGGTTTGAAAAAATCTCCGCCTCCGAGGTTGCTGCTTATAAAATCTATAAATTAACTGCCGTTCCCGTTTACTTTGATATTTCTTTAATCAAACCAGGAGGTCATATTGATTATGTTTCATCATATCAGGATAGGCAGGTTGTTTTGGACCGTCAGAGTAAAACACTTTATTATTTGGATCTTACTACCAAACAGTCTGGTATATTGGCCGGCCAGGATGTGGTAAAAAATGCCGCTACAGTCGCCATTCACGGAACAAACGCTTATCTTCTTAACGAAGACGGTATTTACAGGATAGATATCGAAAAAAAGACTGCCGGCAAAGTCCTAGATTATGACAATAACTGGGGAGATATTGCTTCATTCCAGTCATTTGCTGCCAATCTTTATCTTTTGGATCGGAAAAATAATACCATCTGGAAATATTTGTCTACCGATACCGGTTTATCCGATAGGCGCAGTTACCTTCAATCTGGAATTGGTGTTAATCTGGCTAACATGACCGATATGGATATTGACGGCTCAATTTGGGTAACCGGAGGAGCAGAAATTATAAAATTTACGGCAGGCGGCAATGATCAGTTTTCTTTCAAAGGTCTGTCTGATTCCACCACTAATATTGATTCTTTCTCCACTTCTGAAAATGAGAAATATATTTATCTTTTGGAAAGATCATTAAAAAGAATTCTAGTGTTTGATAAAGACGGTTTATATTATGCCCAGTATCAGTGGGAGGACCTTAAAGATGCTCAATCTATTGTCGTCTCCGAAGCCACCGGTAAAATATATGTCTTTTTTGACACTAAAATTTACGCGATCGACCAACGATGAAGGTAGTTAACCGCCGGGTCCATTATGATTATGAAGTTTTGGAATCCTTTGAAGTTGGTATTGTTCTCACCGGTGCCGAAGTCAAATCAGTCCGGGGTAGCCGGATTTCCCTTGAAGGTTCGTTTGTCAAAATTATCGGCAGCGAAATTTACCTGGTTAATGCCCAAATTTTTCCCTATCCTTATGCCCGGCCTGAAGGTTATGATGCAAAACGTACCAGAAAGCTTCTTCTACACAAAAAAGAAATTATTTCCTTTAAGACAAAATTAGCCTCAGGTCGTTTGACCATCGTACCTCTGGAATGCTATAATACACATGGATTTATCAAGATGAAGATAGGTTTGGCTCGCGGCAAAAAAGAATACGAGAAAAGGGAGAAGTTAAGAAGAAAAGATATTGATAGGGATACGGAAAGAGAGGTAAAGAGTCGTTAGCTGTTAGACTTTGGTCTTTAGTAAAAAATCTAGCGACTAAAGACTAGCGACTAATGACCAAAATGGGGACGTATCGATCGACAGATAATAGCTCTTTTAAATGGCAAGCCGATGATAGTACAAAAATCGTAAAACTGTACTAAAAATAACTGCTAATGAATCTAGCACAGAGCTTGAAGCGATTGAGGCATCTTATATGAATCAGCGCTTCGCTCGACTCTACGCTTAATCTTTTTAAGCCACGAGTCCATCGATTATTCTTTCTCCCGATGAAGAATAATTCGGTGTAAACATGAGTCGGGACGACAGAAGTTAATCGGTCAATTAACTTTGGAGGATTCTGACTAAAACTGTTGTGATAAGTCTTTGTCAGTTAAGACCACACTTTTAATTAATTGACTAAGCTTGTAGAAATTTAAAGGAATTATGTCTGGACGAGAGTTCACTACTCTCCGTCTCCACCACGTAAAACCCCTCGGTTTATAAATAAACCTTGGGGTCACGTTGCAAGCCATTCTAATAGAAAAACTTGCAACATATAAGTTTTACGGCATTTAAGAAATCGTATTGTTAAACATAACAAAGGTCAAGTTACTTCAACAAAAGATAAAATCCCTTTTAAACTTATTTACTATGAAGCATATCTAAATCGTAGAGATGCAACCGGTAGAGAAAAGTTTTTAAAAAGCGGATCAGGTTGGCGATATATTAAGAAACAACTTAAAAACTATCTCAATAAAGTTTCATAATTGATAATGTCAATTCTTAATCTTCTTTTTCCCCGGCGCTGTGTCTCCTGCGGGAAAATAGGCCACTATTTCTGTCTCAATTGTTCTAAAAACATAAGTCTGGTTAAATGGCGCTTTTGTCCCGCCTGTCATAGGCCTTCATTTAATGGAGCTACCCATGCCCGCTGTCTGAGTCCTTATTCTTTGGACGGTCTTTTCATCGGAGCCCATTATTCCGGTCCGGTTAAAAAAGCCATTCACCTTATCAAATACCGCTTTGTTTCTGATCTGGTAAATGAATTAACTTCTTTGCTTTTTTCCTCTCCGCCCGCCTTTTTAAGAAATCTTGATTTTCTGGTTCCTGTACCGCTTCATTTTCAAAAGGAAAGAGAGCGGGGATTTAATCAAAGTTTATTGATATCCCTAGCATTATCGGAAATGATCAATCTTCCTGTTAAAAATAATCTATTAAAGAGGGTTAAAGCTACCAAACCTCAATTCGGATTAAAGGTTGGTGAGCGGAAATCAAATATCAGAAGAGCCTTTCGATGCCTTAATCCGGAATTTATAAAAAACAAAAAAATCGGTCTGGTTGATGATGTTGCCACAACCCTGTCTACCCTTAAAGAATGTGGTAGGGAACTGAAAATCGCCCAAGCTGAATCCGTCTGGGCAATAGTACTTGCCCACGGAAACTGACTAACTGGGAAACTTTTGCTATAATCTGTTGGAATAAGGAGGCGTCGCATAGTGGTCCAGTGCGAAGGTTTGCTAAACCTTTGAGCCCAAAAGGCTCACGTGGGTTCGAATCCCACCGCCTCCGCCACACCACCGTTCAAAAACGGTCTCGTTTTTCATTGAAATAGGCCGGTATATCATTCTCTGGTTTTTTCACTTTTTGCAGGCTGTTGAGACTTTCTAAAACTTCTTTTTTAACTTTAAAGTATTCAAATAATTAGTCATTTCGAACAAAGTGAGAAATCTAGGCACAAAGTGCCGTATTTTACGCTACGCTAGATCTCTCGCTTACGCCCGAGATGACAGTTGAAAATGGCTATATAAGACTTGAATTCACTGAGTGTAACAAGGTATTTGGGTTTATGTTACAATGAGAAGTGGTTAAAAACGAAACCAAAAATGAATGGTTTCATATAAAGTTGTGAAACTGATAAGAATTATATTTGTTATTTTGATAGTTATTACTATTTTTGAAGTAGCATTTTATCTCTATTTCTCATTACTTCCTTCTTCTTCTGTCCCTATAAAAAATGAAGAATTTATGTCACAAGTTTGTACAACGGCTGTCAAAGCAGAAGATCCTCTTTTTAATACCGAGAGGTTGAATGATATTTCTGTCTTTCTCGGTAAACTTGAAAAAAGATTTAAGCAAAAGGCTTTATTAACGATAGAAACAACCGGAACTGTTGAAAATATAAGAAAAAGTGAACAGAATGATTTTATTATCGCAAATGTCGTTAACTCCGATGGTGAAATGATTGATTCAGTAGCTCTATCAGAAAAGCCATCAGATAAAAGAGGTCTATTTAAAATAGTTAATGGAATTGAGGAGCCTGGAAATTATATGGAAATAAAAAACGGAGATAAAATTACACGAAAAATGATTTTTAATATTAATATTCCCTCTGATATAATCATTAATCTCTATTACTATAAGTAATGGAACAAAATAATTAACATGAAACGCTATATTACTCCCCGTATCACTAAGAAGATAGTTAAGATGGAATTGTTTATTGAGATTATGGATTATAATCCTATACTTTTAGCTGGAATCTGTGACATGTGCGGGGGTGGTACGACTGGCGGCGGATGCTGTTATTGCAATGCGGTTATGGAATGCCGATATGATAATTGTGCGGGTTGTTAATTAACCAGCATTGCATTTACAGATCAATTAATTCCTATTTGTCAGTATTTTTGAATAATATTATTCCTTAATAACTGAAATTCATTGAATAAATGGTTTTAGAAGAACGTTATTTTAAGATCGCCAGTTTTATCATTAAATTCACCTTCTACCCTACAGAAAGCTCTTATCATCAGAAAAAATTTATTCGTTCGATCGAAAAGCATCTTAAAGGATTCCTTTTCTTAAAAGAGAGAGAAGTCAAAACAGATTTTTCAATCGATTTTCTTGCTGTTCGTAGTGTCAAGACTTTAGTGGACAAGGACTCTAAGTTACAATATATCAATTTTTATAGACTTAGAGCTAATAATACTTTGATTTCTTATTACCATATAAGCTTTGATCAGCTGGAGGTTATACTGGCATTAATACTTCAATTTATTCTGGAGCATAGGGGTGGATTTTTTCTCCATGCATCCTCGAATAAAATAGGCAATTCTGCATATATATTTACAGGATCTTCCGGTGGTGGTAAATCAACAGCAATGATGTTTCTAAAAGATAATTATCCACCATTAGCGGATGATAAGATTATTATTCTTAACAAGGAAAAAACTTATTATGCTTATCAGACACATTTTATAGAAAAAGCTTGGTGGATAAAAAAAGAATCAGAAGGAGTGGAGCTTGGGAAAGTTTTTTTTATAAAAAAAGCTGATTATTTTAATATTGAAAAAATTAAGGATAAACATTGGGTTATTCATGCCTTGATGAAACAACTTCTGCATAGTAATGTGGAGCATAATAGGAGACAAGTGAAAGCCATCATGCGATTTGTTTCGGATTATGATGAATTCTATAATCTATGGTTCAGGAAGGAGAAAGCTAATTTAATCAATATGATTAAGAATTATCCACAGTTTTGATTTGGAAAAATAGAATTATTACCATAGAAAAATGAAATAATATTAAAACTGATTAAACAGGGAATTCCGGGAGGGTTCGCTTAGATAAATACATGAAACTGGTAAGCCTCTTAAAGTATTTTCCTTCAGAAGATAATCTTCAGGTCTCTACCCGTCCCTACTTTAATCATTCAGTCGAATTCAAAAAGGTCTTTTCAGCCGAAGATAGAGCCGATAAATTTGTTTTCCCGCCGGGTTCCCCTGGTTTTCTTAACCATAACCAACAATACCGGATTTAAACCAGAAATTATTATCCTATAGTATTATTGACTATCTGAACTTTATTTGCTATACTACTTAAAACCACAGAATTATATAAATAAATCTGTTTAAATTTGATTACGTTTTCCCTATCTTCTCATTTAGGCAGATTTATTCGTATCAATTATAAATTTACTCTTTAAAATTTTTTCTAAAATTTTGAAGGGTGTCATAAAGGAGTTATAAAAATGGCAAAGAATCTCTTTGTGGGAAGTCTTCCCTATACTGTTACTGAAGACGCCTTAGGCCAATTATTCGCCCAATATGGTCAGGTCCAATCGGTAAATATTATCAAAGACAAATATTCGGGCCAAAGCCGGGGTTTCGGTTTCGTCGAAATGGCCACGGATGAAGAGGCAAAACAGGCTATTGAAAAGCTAAATGGCTTTACCCTTGAAGGTAGAAATATAGTTGTTAAGGAAGCTCTTCCCAAACCCACCTATACTAACGGAAGAACGCCAGGACAAGGCAGAAGAGATTTTGGCGGAAGAAGACAACGAAGATATTAAACATTACTGATTTTTGACTAGGAGGTATCATTTTGTCAGTAAATACTCCATGTGTCCGCTGTGGTAAATTACGTGTCGAGGCTAAAAGTTGGACCGAGAAAGTCAGCGGGTCTGTAATCTTCTACACTCAAACCGTTTGTCCGGATAGCGAATGTCAGAAAATTGTTGAAGAAGAATGGCAGAAAAAAGTAGATAAGGTAAAAGCAATTCAAGCCAAATCAATTGAAAGAAGAAAAATAATTAAACGGAAGAAAAAGTCCTGAACTCTCATCATTTTTATTTCTCCCTCTGGTGCATCTTTTCAAAAAGGTTATAATTAATATTAATCAAATTCTGTCATGGCCGCGGAAGTTAAAAAATTTCTTGAGGAAAAACCGGATCTTAATCAGATCTTTTTAGAGTGGAAAAGTCCCTCCCACCCTTACAAAAAAAGAAGTAAACTTTTTTATCAGACTGTTGCTGCTTTTACCTTTTTACTGATCGTTATAGTTTTTTTCCTGCATGAGTTTTTACTAATTGGCGTAATTCTTTCGGTTGTGTTTGTCGTTTATGCCATATATAGTGTTCCGCCGATAGAAATCAAACATAAAATTACTCCGTTGGGGCTCGATAACGCCGGCAGATTATTCCACTGGCAGGAATTGTCTGCTTTCTGGTTTGAGGAAAAATGGGGAAAAATTATACTAGTAGTTCAAACTCATCTTCCCTTTCTTTCACAAGTAAGGGCAGTTATCGACCAGAGCTCTCGGAATAGAATTAAACAAATTCTTGGAAAATATCTTCTTTTTGTGGAGACTCCGCCTAAAAGTGTTATTGACCGTCTCTCGGACTGGATTACCAACAATCTCCCTCTGGAAACCACCCGTTAATACTGACTTTATACCTCTGTAAGTTGGATAATCAGGATTTTAAGTATATAATAAATTTCGTATTTATTTGTCCCCGTAGCTTAACGGATAGAGCGCAGCCCTGCGGAGGCTGATATACCAGTTCAATTCTGGTCGGGGACGCCTTTTCCATTTCGACATAAGGAGAGGTGCAGGGAATGGTTATCCGGACAGTCTCGAAAACTGTTTCCCGATTAAATCGGGATTGTGGGTTCGAGTCCCACCCTCTCCGCTTATTTAAATAGAGTCAATAATTATCTCTCATTGTGCAATAATTATCGTATTGATATTCTATTATTGTGTTGAAAAATATTATAATTTTCGGATTTGTATTTCTTATCCTCTGTTTAGCTTATTTATATATTAATCCCATATTCCGTCCAAAATTTTGTGGAGGCATTTCAGGGCTGTCTTGCGATTTT
>MFJM01000046.1 GCA_001779205.1 Candidatus Gottesmanbacteria bacterium RIFCSPHIGHO2_02_FULL_39_14 | reverse complement strand
CTCCATGCCAATGAACCTCACCTGCCGGGCTCCAAACGACATCTCCGACTTTTACTTTAAATTTCTTCTTTCTGGTTGCGACAATTCCCTGACCGCGAATAATAATCAGTACCTGGTCATTGGCATGTTTATGGAATTTATTGCGAATTCCTTTGGGGAAATGCACATAATCAATACTTAGGTCACTGCCTTCGTTGTCGGTTACCGGCGATTGTCTCACTACTTCTCCCGTAAATAAAGGGCTACCAAGATGCTGTTTGGTGACATTTTTAATATTAACAACCTTCACGGTTTTATTATTTTACCTGAAAAAGAACTTCTTGAAAATAATTTCCTGGATACGTTAGATAAACTTCAACCCCCGGATTGTGATTGAGTTATGAGCCGGCCGCCAACGGAGGCTGAATATCATTTAAACTTTTGCCTTAATATTTTATAAAAATTTTCCCGTGGACCTACCGTAATGACGGTAATTGAAATGTTTTTTTTATCTATTGTATATGCGAGTCTAAAGGAAGTTCCCGCAAAAGAAAAATGATAAGAATAAATAAAATCGAGTTCTCCAGTAAGTCTTTCTGCCAGTGGTGGGGTAGGGTCTAAAGCTAAATTTTGAAGTATTTCGAAGGCTTTTGTCTTAAATTGCTTTCCCTGTTTTTTTATCTCTTTTGCAGCATTTTTTGTCAAGAATATCTGATACATCAAATCATTTTCTCATAAATTTAGAGAGAGAAGTAACCTTTCCTTCCTCCAGGTCTTTCAAGCCGGAAAAAAGGGAATTGCGGGCTTTCTCGTCCAAAAGAATATTTAGCGTTTCTATCTCTTCTTTGGTTAAATGTTTAATTTTACCTAATAGTTTCACTACTTGATTTTGCCAATTATAGGTAAACACATCAACAAGTACAGCTTTTGGTTGACCGAATCGCCCGATAAGAACCGGTTTTTTTTCCTTAACAACAACCTTTAAAATTTGGGCAAAATTATTCCTGAAATCAGCAGAATTCAATATAGTCATATAAATGCAGTTTATGATAACTATTAAAAGTTGTCAATAGTTGTACAAGTTATCAGCCGGCTACCAACGGAGGCTAAATCTAAATTAATAAACAATATTATAGATCTTCCACCCGTTAATTGTTTTAACAAGACGGTAAATTGGATATAAGAGTATAATTCTGGCATGAAATATAAAATAAGAAGGGCTAAACGACACGAGCTGGATATTATGATTGAGTGGGCGGCCGATGAGGGATGGAATCCGGGATTGTATGATGCTGAAAGTTTTCATTCAGCTGATCCGAAAGGATACTTTTTGGGCTTTCTTGATAATGAACCAATTTCTTCCATTTCGGCTGTAAGTTACGGAGGGAAATTCGGTATTTTGGGATTTTATATTGTTAAACCAGACTTCCGGGGAAAGGGTTATGGGGTAAAGATATGGAGGCAGGCCTTAAAGTATTTAGATGGACAGAATATCGGGCTCGACGGAGTGATTTCACAGCAGGATAATTATAAAAAATCAGGATTTAAACTGGCCTACCGGAATATACGCTATGAAGGAAAAAGCAGCGGAATCAGCAATAAAGATCCAAAAATAGTTAAGATCGACAAAATTCCGTTTGATCAATTATTGAATTATGATAATCATTTTTTTCCGGTAACGCGAGACAGGTTTTTAAGAAAATGGATAAGACAACCGGAAAGTTTAGCTATTGGTTTTATGGAAAATAATAAATTAAATGGGTATGGAATGATACGAAAATGCCGGACGGGATATAAAATTGGGCCTCTTTTTGCAGATAGTCAAGAAATTGCGGAAAAAATATTTGAAGAATTACAAAGTTTTATGGATCAGGGGACTAAATTTTTTCTTGATGTACCTGAGATAAATATAAAGGCGGTAAAATTAGCTGAGAAAGCAGGTATGAAAGCCATGTTTGAAACTGCCAGGATGTATTCCAAATTTGCCCCTGAACTTCCTTTAAATAAAGTTTTCGGAGTGACTACGTTCGAATTAGGGTAAAATTTCTGGAGGCTAATTTTTTACAAAGAATTCTTTGATGATTTTGACGAATAGTTTGTTTTCCTGTTTGGTACCAATAGTGACCCGGAACCAGCCAGCGGAACCGTATTTGGGCTTATCACCTCTTAGAATAATGCCTTTTTTTTGAGCAAAAGCGATGACATCTTCTCCTTTTTTACCTACATGGCCGGCGTCAAATAAGATGTAGTTTCCAAATGAAGCAAAGACAACCAAACCGGGAATGCCCTTAAGATTTTCGGTTATATATTTGATCTGAGCATTATTGAAGTTTACTCTTTTTTTCAATTCAGCTTTATCTTCCAAGGCGGTCAGGGCAGTCCACATGGAAATGGTTCCGACATTCCAGGGAAGAAGGGTAGCGGCAATTTTCTCGGCCACGATATTATCTGCTAGAAGATAACCGAATCTTAATCCGGCTAAACCGTAAGCCTTGGAGAGAGTCCGGGAAATAATAACGTTATTAAAAGTCTTAATAAGATTGACTTGCGATTTTCCAAAGCCCGCATATTCGATATAAGCCTCATCAATGACAAAAGGAATTCCAGTTTCGGCAATGCGGATATAATCTTTGACCTCCATAAAATTACCGGTGGGGTTATTGGGATTGGCGATGGTTATGATTTTAGTTTTAGCTGTTATGGCTTTTAAAATGCCTTCTGCATCATAAAGAAGTTTTTTGTTTTTATAAATCATCGGGACGGAAACGATTTTCCCGCCAAGAACCTCTGTTCTTAATTTGTAAATGCCAAAGCAGGGAGTCTGCTGGATGACTTGGTCACCCGGAGTCAGGAATGTCCGGTAAATCATATCGAAAATCTCACTTGAACCATTGCCCAAAACGACATTCTCCGGACCGGGAAGTTTATTCATCCTGGATATTTTACTTCTAATAATTAATCCCTGATCCGGATAACGGTTGGCTAATTTGGCATAACGGTTGATAGTTTTTAATATTTTTGTTGATGGAGGGAGCGGGTTTTCGTTGGACATCATGCGGTGAAGACGGGGATTTTTCCAGGCCAATTCAATATGATCGGAAATATACATTTTAAGAGGGATGAGCCAAGGAACGAAATAATCAGAAATTGATTTTTTCATTTTTTTCGTCCAAAGGACGATCGGCCTTTGGTTAATATTTTTTTCATCCGGCCGGCAACATAGTTTTCCAAACCGATAGTGGCCTCCGAAAAGGCTTTGGCAGTGGAAATCGTTGAAGGATGCATATTGAATTGGTTGACTTCCATGCCGTTTTCATCCCAGGACTGGAGGATAATGGGAAGCTTTTTTGCTTTATTTATAACTTCGGAAGGCACATCTTCATTCAGAATTTCTTCCTTAAACTGTAAATCACCGCAACGCAAAAAGAGGGGTTCCAAAACATAAGGCGGCAAGGTATAGACTATATTGCCGGCAATTTTTTCAATGTCCCAGAAATGATAAACATCTCCAATCAACGGGCCGTCACGCATGGAACAGGCAAGCATTTTACTGGGCATGGCGTTATCTTTCAATAATTTGTAGGCTTTGCGGAAAATATAAATTCCCAGCCAGTGTTTATCGCTCCAGGAGAGGGTCAGACCGCGACGGGCTGCCTGTTCATCCAAAACGGGATGCTCTGTCAGTCTGCCGATCATCATGGTTATGACCGCCCGCCAGCGGCTTAGCTCTACCTTGTTTTTCCGGGCGATTTCCAAACCCTCTTTGGCGGCTTTGGCAACTGCCCAAATTTGGGGAAGGGTAAAGCAGGTAGTGACATTGGTGGGAATCCCGAGGGAAGTCAAAACTTTGACAACCTCAACACCTTCGGTGGAGGCGGGAACTTTAATCATCAAGTTGGGAGAGATAGACCGGATTTCTTTGGCCATTTTAATCATCCTGTCTTTTTCGGTGAGAAGCCTGGGATCGAGCTGTCCGGAGATATATCCAAATCGTCCTCCCGATGCTTTCCATATAGGCAGTATCATTTCGGCTCCCTGTCTGATAACTTCCTTGTAGGTTAACCAGAAATACTCCTGTTGCGATAATCCCCTATTGGTTCGAATTAAATCATCGATCCAGTCATTCCAAAAATCGGGATTGCTCTGAACTGCGGTTAATGACAACGGCGGATTAGTAGTGCAGCCGCGGATAAGACTTTTGGCCGGGTCGGCCAAAACGTAAATACGGTTCAACTCTTCTTCAAGTATATCTTTTTTCTGAGGAGAGACGGAATTAATCATTTTGGCTACCCAGGATTTGAAGACTAAGGGGGAGGAATCCCACCAGATTTCCAGATCGGGATGAACATCTGATAACCGCTCAAGTACACTTTTGGCCATAAATTATCGAATAGAAGTAGAATAGCATAAGATTAATATAATGAAAATAATAATTTTTGTTCTTCTAGTTATTTTAACTCTGGTAAATATTTACTTTATTAGTTATCCGCTTTTGAAAGGAGAAGTGAATTTTTTCAACGATGTGGCGAGGGATTTTTTACTATTGGGAGAAATCGATAGCAAAAAAATCATGCTGATCGGTCCCCGCTCCAATGTCAGCGGTCTTTTCCACGGACAGTTATGGTCTTACCTGAATTATCCTGTATATAAAATTGCTTCAGGAAATCCGGTAGTTTTGGGATGGTATTGGATGGTATTGGGAATTATTGCTTTGGGATTGGCAGGGGTAGGTGTAAAAAAAATTTTCGGAATTTTACCGGCGGCAGCATTTGTGAAAGAATAAATCATGGAAACATTTATCAGCGCTTTTGGTAATTCCTCTTTTTTTGATGAATTTTCTCTTATTTGATTTAAGACATAATTTCTTATTGAGTAAATCAGCCTTTGAATTCTGGAAGTTTCAAAAATCATGGAATCCATTACCTCTCGATTTTTTTCTCAAAAACCGTCTGGAATCTACAATTCACCTTCAATTTTTCTACAGTGAAAATTTTCTGCTGATCCTAACTATTTTTATTGTCGTTTTATTGTCCTCAATCCGAGAAATTCTTATTGGCAAAAAATATAAAACAGAATATTTTCTTATTCTTTATTTTTACTTGGGATATATGTTACTTACTTTTGCCAATAAGGGAGTAATCCTATCGCATTTCATCTATTTACTGGTGCCTGTGACATCCATCTGGTTTGCTTCATTTTTGCGGGGTAATTATAAATTAGTTTTTGTTCCACTTTTGGGATTAATAGTTGTTTTGAATTTTCAACACGGGGTTTGGTATATTAAAAATCTGCAAACATCATTTATGGAAAAAGATCCTGATTCCTGGCGCTCCTTAACTAATGTTGCGGAAAACATTATTGACAAACAGGAAAATAATCCTTTCGGCTATTTTGTCTTTTCTCCTGATGCCTTTGCTTACGGACCGCGGTATGCCATGATATATCATTTTAAAAAAGCTAAAGCTCAGGCGTTTGAGTATTCTAAAAAACCAATTACTTATATTGTAGCAGCTCCGCCTCCGAAAAATGATCCTTATATGACACATGTTTGGTGGAGTAAAAATTCAGTGAAAATTAATAGAGAACCCTCCTGGATAAAACAATTTGCCAGCGGTTTCACGCTCGAAGAATTTCAATTAAACCAGGAAGAACAACAAATTGCCCATGACAAGACAATCGAACTGGGGATTCATTTCCGGTAAGAATCCGAAAATATTAAAAATGTCAAAAAGGCAGCAAAAGCCATGAAACTACCGTAATAAAAAGTAACTGAGGGGTTGATATATTTCCAGAGAAGCCCACCGATTAGTGAAGCCAAAAAAGTTCCCAGAGCTGTCAGAGTATAATAAGCGCCAAAATAAGTTCCCGATTCCTCATGGGTTATAAATTGAGACAAATAAGCCTTAGAGACTCCGTCGGTTGCGGCAATATAGACTCCGTAAACTGGAAATAACAGCCACAACCAAAAAGAATTTTTAACAAATCCGAAAAAGAAATAAACAACAGAAAAAACGAGCAGACCGGAAGCAAACACTTTCTTTGGGCCGATTTTATCAGAAAGTGATCCTAGAGGCGCGGCAAAGATTGTCTGGGAAACATTATAAAGAACGTAGACAAGAACAACCAGAGTAGTTGTTAATCCAAGATTTTTGGCGTTCAGAAGCAGAAAGGCGTCGGAACTGTTACCTACTGCAAATAAGAAGCTTATTAGTAAAAAAATTTTCAATCTGGGAGATATTGATTTCCACCTTATTTTAACGAATTTTCTATCCTTAATAATTTCTTCTTTCTTTTTTTCGCGGACGAAAACGAGCAATAAAAGAACAGCGATTGTCGACGGGATAAAAGCAACAAAAAAAGTCAGGCGCAAGTTTTCCTTTAATAAATATAAGACTGCTAAAGTCAGCAGCGGACCGAAAACTGCTCCGAGACTGTCAAAAGCCCGATGAAAACCGAAGATATACCCCCTGTTTTGAGAAGTGGTATTTTCCAAAAGCAGACTGTCGCGGGGAGCGGTACGCAAACCTTTTCCCAAGCGGTCAATAAATCTGGCAATTAAAACTAATGGCCAACCTAAGGCCAGTCCGATAAGAATTTTTGAAATAGCCCCCAATGAATAACCCATAGCGACAAATATTTTGCGCTTTTTAAGAAAATCAGAATAGGCGCCGAAAAAATATTTAGTCAGACTGGCAATAGCTTCTACCAGCCCTTCGATAAATCCGACGATTGGAATTGATGCATGAAGAACCGAAGTCAGGAAAATTGGCACCAAAGGATAGATCATTTCCGAGGCAAGATCATTGAAAAAACTGACCAGGCCCAAGATTAAAACATTAAAGGGAATTTTTTTAAACATATTTTTCATGATGGTTTAATTATAATAAAATATTGACTGTCTAATTAAAATGACCGATAAGAAAAAATACTGGTCTGGAGAAGTAACAAAACACAGTATTGCCCTGGATTTGGAGGAAGGGGTATTTACCTGGGATAATCCCGTAAAGATTGCTGAAAGTTTAAGACGTTCGGCTTTGGCGAGTATAAGACGAAAAGCGCCAGCCTTTCAATCGGCTATGAGCATGCTGAACTTTTACATAAACCGGGCCGGAAAAAATCTCAAACCGGAAAGAAAAAAGATTCTTCAACAAGCAAAAATAGAATTGAGAAAGTTATTCGAACATTAGTTCAGCTTATTTTCTTCCAGCTGAAAATCTCCTTTTAAGAAATAGAAAAGATAACTTTACTTGTGGAGGTTATTGGATCTAAGATGTATATATATTTCGAAAAATTGATAATATGGTCAGAATCATTAAAAAAACGAGTTGGGAATTTTTTTTAGTATTGGCTATATCTATAACTTCGACAATTCTTACAACAATAGCCTTACTATCTCAATATATCCAAAGGCCGAAAGACAGAATTTTTATCGGTATGATTCATTATTGGGAAGACCTATATTATTATTTAGACCAATTCTATCAGGGAGCACACGGTTCATGGCTAACTACGAATAATTTCACGACTGAAAAATTCCCCCCCACGACTATTTATTTTATCCATCTTCTATTGGGAAAGCTCGGTGGAATTCTTGGTTTGGAACCGTTTACGGCATATAATCTTTCAGTACTTTTTTTAAAGTTCTTTTTTATTCTTTTAAGTTACTATGTTATAAAAAAAATCTTTCCTCATAATGCTGTTTATAGGCTGGTGATATTTTGTATTTTTTTATTTTCTTCCAGTTTTCCGGAAATAAAAATTGACTCGCAGGCTTCGTTCTCCGTGTCGAGCATTACCCTTTTTCGGGCAGAAAATACTATCTTTTCCCGATTCGGCAACATGCCGGAAATTCTTACCAGAAATATAATTTTTCTTCTATTATTGCTTTTAATTTCACTATTAATCACAAAAATCGAAAAATACATTCAAAAGGAAATTCCATTAACTAGGCTGATTACCAGTAAAGAATCACTGATTATTCTGATAAGTATAGTTGGATTGTTTATACTGCTATCGATCTCTGATGCGGCAAAATCACTTAATTTGATTTTAGTAGCAGGGATTTACATTATTTTTCATCTACCGAAAACCGGAAAATTAAAATATCTTTTTACATGGAGCGTCATTATCCTCATTATCTTGCTTCCGGCAGGTCTAATAATAATAAATACTTATAAAGCAATAAAGGGCAATTCCGCGTATACCTTTGCTACCCAATGGGATATAAACCAGCAGGAAAAAATGCTCTCAAATTTATTGCAAAATCCAATAGAAATTATCAAGTTTTTCGGAACGCTAGGAATTGCTGCTTTGATCGGTTCATATTTTGTTTGGAAAAAAGAAAAAAATATTCTTGAATCCTTAGGATATCTGACAGTCATTATCGGGGTTAGCGGATTTTTTCTGCCTTTATATAAATTTATCCCTATACCGGGATTCCGCTTAGTCTTTTCCTCTTCTTATATTTTTCTGGCCATAATGGCGTTTCATGCATTGATTTTTATAAAACAGAAATGCGGTGCCAGGGCATTCTGGATAGTCTTAATAATTTATTTTGTACCTAACGCAATAACAATTACAAGTTCAACTATTAAAAACAGTCTGCCTCTAAAAGAACCATACTATCATTTTGCCTATATGCCTAAAACAATTTTTGAAGCTCTGTTGTTTTTGAGATACCGGGAACCGAAAGATGCAGTCGTACTTGCCAATCCCGCTACCTCCATAGATATGCTTGTCCCCGGATTTTCGGGTAAAAGGACGTATTCAGGGCACTTTCTGATGACTATAAATGCCAAAGAAAAAGATAAACTGACTAATGATTTCTTATATAAATGGACCGATGAAAATCGGGCTAAAAAATTCTTACTGGAAAATGAGATTAAATATATTATGTGGACAAAATACAGCGGTGATGTAAATCAAATAAAAAGAGATTACAAGTTCTTAAAAATCATTTTTGAAAATCCCGATATAAGCATCTTTAGCTATGACTAAAAATTAATAATAAACCACCATCACTAAACGGAAAAAGCGTAACTAACAGTTTTTCAATCCCAAGCAGAAAAATCAAAAAACCTCAACTCTGGTGCCGACGGAGGCGAAGTTAAAAAGCCATTCGGCAGAGGCAAGCGGAACATTGACGCAGCCGTGGCTTGCCGGACGGCCGAAATTATTGTGCCAATAGGCTCCATGTATGGCATAGCCCTGGTAAAAATACATGATATTGGGAACATTTTTCAGATGATAAAAGCCTTTGGGGTAAATATTTTTATAGGGGGACGGGCCCTTCATATCCTTTACCGGGTATTTTACATATATTTTAAAGCTGCCTTTGGCGGTCGGAGTAAGTTTCATACCGGTTGAGACCTTTGTTTTATGCTGGATCTTTCCACCTTCCCAGGCGGTCAGGGTCTGTGAAGTGATATCTACGGTAATAAGTTTTTCCGTGGTATAGATTTGAGCAATTGAGGGGGGTGCAAAAATCAGAGATGACAAATAAACAAAAATTACAAACAAAATACGAGCAATTATAATCATCTTTAAATTAGAGTATAACAGGTGGTAATACAATTCTCTTCTTCATAATAAATATATTCTAATTAGATTAAGGGGTTAGAGTAAGACCGTACTTATTGTTAAATATATTTTAATCTGAAGTCTCTGGCACGTCTCGTCATCGAGAATTCCGCAGTCTTGTTTTTTGAGGGAAGAAGAGAAACAATTTCATTCCATTTCTTTTCAATTTTTCCTAAATTTGCTTCTTTTGGTGTAAACAGTAATCTCGTATATCCGCTGGGGTTAGATTCTACTTTGATACCTGACAGGCTTAATTTATTGATAATTTTTTCTTCAAGTCGAAAATCACCTTCTATCATCTGGTCACGGGAATTATTTACAAAACCGGATAAATCCGTGGAATAGCCTTTTCTATTCATTTTTAAAACAGCCTGACGAACTTGGGGTTCAAGCTCTTCAATAAAAACACCTAATCGGGATTCAACAATATTGGGATGAGGGTTTGTTTTTTTCCTTTTTTTTACTTCTTTTTCCAGTGATATCCGGATTTTGTATTCCATCTTTTCAAATAATCTTTGCCTTTGCAGTTGGGGATCTCTTGAAATATATTTTCTCCGGAATAGTACTGCTTTGGGGTTTTGGGAAGGATTAATAAGTTTACCTTTATCTGGAAGAATTTCTATTATTTGCAGCCATTTTTGTTTGATATCATCCAAATTCAGATTTTCAGCAAAAAAAAACAGAGATCTGAAACCGTTAATGTCCCGAATTTTTACCCCTTCTTTTTCTAGTTTATTCTTAGTTAAATAATCCAGAGAGAAATGCCCGTTTAAAGATTGATATTGGAATTTATTACTGCAAAAGCCTGATGATATATCAATTGAATATCCTTTCTCAAAAAGCCTACAGACGATATCTTTTAAATAGGGTTCATACATTTCTAAAAATGCACCCGATATATATTCCATATCGGTCATATAAGCTTTTTCCTTAAGTCTTTTGTTTATGGCTTTTGATCTATCTCTATCAATACTTTTTTTTAAGGATTTATATTTTTTCTGATCCGATAAATTAGAAGTATGGATATATGAATAGATATTCATAAAAAGAAGCTATCTCTATTATACACTTTTTCAGCTGACAAAGGTTAAGGCAAAACCTTTTTTTTGAGCCCTGCCTGTTCTGCCTATTCTATGAATATAATCTGTCTGACTTGCCGGTTCGTCGAAATTAATGACATGTGAAACATCAGGAATATCCAAACCCCGGGCAGCGATATCAGTGGCTACCAAAATTTGCAACTGATTATTTTTAAATTGCATAAGCACTCTTAAACGCTGATTTTGGGATTTATTTCCGTGAATTGAATTAACTGAAAAACCCTGAAGAAATAATCTTTTGGACAACCGGTCCACACCGTGTTTGGTCCGGCCGAATATAAGGACTTTTTTAAATTCTTGCCTTCTCAATAATTCTTTCAGTTTGGCAATTTTTTCTTCCGTACCTCTTACTCTTATGACATCCTGTTTGATGGAAACGGGAGTTTCGGTTGATTTTACGGATATGGTTACCGGATTTGTGACAAAAGAATTGATAATTCCATCAACCTCTCTGGAGACGGTTGCCGAGAAGAAAAGCGACTGACGATCTTGGGAAAGGCGGGATATGAGAAATTTGATTTCCGGTAAAAATCCGATATCAACCATTCTGTCCGCTTCATCCAGTACTATATTCCTGAAGTTTTTTAAGTGAAGAAAATTCCTATTGAATAAATCTTTAATTCTTCCCGGAGTACCGATTACAATATGAGGATTATTTCTTAATTCAAATATCTGCCTGTTGATACTTGCTCCACCGATACACAAACTGGAATAAACAGATAAGAATTTGGATAGTGATTTTAAGTCGTCGTTAATTTGTACTGCCAGCTCACGCGTCGGAACAATAATTAATACTTTTTCCTGCCTGTTATGAAGTATTTTATTTATTATGGGAATCAGAAAAGCTGCAGTTTTACCCGATCCTGTTTCGGCAATACCGATGACGTCTTTTCCCTCTAGAATCGGTTGAATTGCCTGGTCCTGGATAGGTGTCGGAACCCGGTAGCCACGAGAAAAAATATTCTTCAGTAGGATGGGGTCAATACGAAAATCATTAAAACTGTTTTTGATAGCGATGTCATTTCCGGTTGGGAAGGAGGCGGTCTTATTTATATATTGAGTAGGGTTTAGATAATGTTTTCTCCCACGATAAAACTTACTTTTTTGGAAACGCCTTTTTTGAAATGATTTGGAGAACTTATACATAAAAAATTAAATTAATAAATCTGCCTAAATCGAAAAGTGGCTTTAAAAAAGGAAAAAAGATACAAAGTGGAAAAATTCGGGTATCTTTATCTTAATTTCGTTAAAACTAAATCCAATTTAAACAGATTTATTAGTTTAAATCTGTGAGAGGAAGTATAACATATATATATTTTCCCGTCAAGATACTATAGGATATTTTGGCAGTGACTACACCTTTCGCAAAAGAAAAATTACCTTTTGATATCAAATATTGCCCTCATCGGTATTTGCCAATAAGGATATCTGCCGGATGATACAAGATCGATCGTTCTTCTGACTGCTTCACTGACAAGGGGTACATTTCCATTGCCCAAATAGATTATTAATTTTCTGGGAAACTCATGATTTAAAAAAAGGTCTAATGATTGTAAAACCACTTCTGACGGCCAATTATCCCAAACATAGTTGGTGGTAATATATCTTTTAAAGACTTTAATAGCCTGCGGAGTATTACCGTACAGTCTCAAAACTTCAGCAAATTTTGCCGCACTGTCCAGGGATGCAAATATGCCATTTTTTCTTGGTCTTTGTCCTCCGGCATCTCCAAGATTGGCTATATGGAATCCACCTTCTTTGTTGCTGACAACCACTGTTTCCGGAGAACGGACCGTGATGTGGCTTGTACAACCGCAACTTAATCTCATATGTTCCAAATCTCCAATAAGTTCCTGCACAGCCTTTAAGCCTAAAAAATCTTTATAATCATTTTGACTAGCTCCGTTTCTACCCATTAAAGCTATTGATATAAATGGTCCTTTGGGATAAATAGCTGCATACCAAATTTCCGGTGTTGGATTGGCGAAAATATGTTGACTTTGACCTAATTTTTCTTTTACCTTCTCATAACCCAAATAATATTCTCTGACGCAGGCAGGTTGAGTTACAGGAACTCCAAGAGGATTATCCTGCTCAGGTAATTTCATATGCACTTGGTTATGACCATAAGCACCTACCAGAAAATCTGCTGTTTTTGATCCAACACTGCTTTCCAAGTCAACATTTTTTCCATCTGAATGCACATTGGTAACTTGCGCTTCAATTATCTTTGCTCCGGCTTTCTCTGCTTCATTTAACAACCAGGCATCAAATCCCATGATCTTTTCACTCGTCCCGACCGGACCAAAACCTCTATACACAGTCAAAGCATGGGAAGGAATAACCATTGTTTTACCTCCCGGAAAATGAATTACACTGTTTGTCAATTTTGCCTGAATAACCTCCCCGGGTATATTCAAATCTAGGGATTGAAGCAGTTCTATGGCATTTTCCTGTAATAAACCGGCACAGCCTACACACAGTCTTTTTCTTTCACCCACTTCAGGCATTCTTTTGGATCTGGGTTCAAAAATAGTAACATCCATCCCCTCTCTGGCTAAAAGCAATCCGGTCAACGCACCTGCCGGTCCTCCACCGATAATTCCTACGTGCATTTGAGAAAGATCTCTCTCCGGTTGAAACGGATATAAACTCTTAGCTTCAAAGGACATTTGGAGAATTATAGCAAGTTATTTGCCTCTCAAATACCTTTCTGCCTGAATATTATAAAGTTTTGCGTATTTGCCGTTATTCTTTATCAAACTCTCATGTGATCCATCCTCTATAATTTTTCCTTTATCAATCACTATGATTCGCTCTGCGTCTTTTATCGTTGAAAATCTGTGTGAAATAAATAGAAGCGTGTTATTCTTCATCTCTTTATTTAGCCTATCAAATATCTCCATCTCACTTTTGGCATCAACTGCTGACGTTGGTTCATCAAGAATCAGAACGGGAGAGCGTTTAGCATAAGCTCTGGCAATAGCCAGCCTTTGCCATTGTCCGCCAGACAATTCAATTCCATGAGTGAATTCGCTTCCTAACTGCTGGTCAAATTTACCGGGTGTTTTTTCTACGAATTCCCGGGAATTGGAGAAGTTTAGGATTTTTGCCAGCTCTTCTTGGGATAATTTCTTATTTGCAGCCATTTCTATATTCTCACGGATAGTGAAATAGAACTTACCAAATGACTGAAAGAGCGTCGAGTAGATTTGAAACAATTCCGCTTCCGGAATAGTTTTAATATCAATTCCGTTTATAGATATTTTACCCTCAAGCGGATCGTACATACGGAGGAGCAGTTTCACGAGTGTTGTTTTACCGGCTCCATTCTCTCCGATGAGAGCTACCTTTTGACCAAAAGGAATTTCAAGAGAAATATTTTTAAGTACAAGGCTTTCTCCCTGAGGGTATTTAAAAAAAACATTTTCAATTTGTATAGACGGGTTTTTCAAATTTTCTGTTAATTCAGTCTTTCTACTTTGAGGAACTATTGGGAATGACATATTTGGTTTTAAGTCAAAAAAACCTATAGCATCTTTCATAAATAGACTATCAGCATGCAGATGTCCTATATTTTGGCCTAAAGTAAATAGTGTTCCATTAAATGTCAAAGAGTTGAAAAATAAAAATAGAAATTGTCCTGCAGAAATTATGCCGATGGTAGCCTGATTTGCGATAAATAACGAATAAATAAAAATTGAAAATGTTGGAAGAAATCCGGCCAGAGTATAGTACGTTAACCGCTTCTTTTCTACTTTAAGCTGGCGGTTAGTAAACTGCCTATAGACTCTCAATACCTTATCTTTGAAAAAACCAAAAGCCTGATACAGTTTTATTTCCGGCAAAGTATCTTTTGAGAAAAGAGTATTGACAATATACTCAAATTTTCTTTTAACCTCCGAGTCAGCCCGGTATATCAGAAAAACTCCATAGGCTTGTTTTGAATTAATATAGATTTGAATGAAATTGGCGAGAATAACAAGCGTACCTATAATCGGTGATACAAAAAAGAAGATGGAAAGACTTATAAGGAGTTTAATAAGTCCGGTGTATACATCAATTATCGCTTTCAGATAATACTTAAATTGAAACTGGAAGCGATTAAATGCCCTATTTGCCAATCCGACGTTTTGAGGATCTTCAAAGATAGAAAGATCTAGTGTAGCCAGTTTATCTATGAATTTACCATTAAGATATACAGCCAACTGGGAATCAAGTAAATTCCAGGTGTAATTGGAAATACCATCAAGTATTTTATACACCAGGTAGTAAACAAGAAGTACAATGATCACGCCATAGAGAGAAAGTCCAAGGATCGTTTTGGTGTGATTGATGGTATCAATAATTTCCTTGTAGCTTAAAAGGTCTATTATAAAAGTTAGAGCGAGTATTGTTTGAAGGGAAAAATAGAGTATTAGAAGTTTCTTGCTTACTTCCCAACTGGCTTTGAGGGTAAATTTGACTGATTGCCAAATCTCCATAAATCCATTGTAGCAAAATGTTAAATATGCGATTTGAGTTCTTTTTCAATCCAATTTTCCATTCTTTAAACCCCGATCAACCCGCAGAGTCGGCGTGAATAATTTCAAGCTGAGAATTCAGTAACAGAGAGATTGATTTGGGGGTAGCCTGTTCCCTAGTTTTCTATGGGTAGATCTTTTTCCGAAAATCCACCCTGACACCATTCTACATAATCAAACTTTTTTAGATCTCTTAATATAATCCGTGACCTGTTCACCCAATTGAGAATAACCTGGTCAGAAGATGATTTTGCTTTATCCAGTAATACATTTATTTTCGCAATATCCATATCAACATGTTTTGATGCACTTGTTCCGACGAGAGAGTAAAGACATTTCAAAATAGAGGCTCTCTGGGGACAATTTTGATCTAATACAAGAGTTAATAAAAGATCAGCATTTTCTATAGTAGTTATCAGTTCATCCCACTCCGGAATAGACCTAAGTTTTGATTTTTGATATGCCCATTTGGTTATAGAAAGAGAGGAGGAAATAAAGGAAGGTTTTATCATTATATTTTCGTTCTCATCAGTATAACAGGAAAAGCAGAAGATAGCAATTTTCTATAGGTTTTTTCAGGTAATTTTTTTCGGGATTTTCTTTTTTTTACTGCTACTGATAAAAATGTACTAAAATATTAGGAATGAATGATGAATCATTAACCCGCTTTGGGTGGCTTTCAATTCTGACGGCGGTTATAAGTATTTCGCTTAAAGCTTTCGCTTATTTTCTCACCGGATCAGTCGGGCTGCTTTCCGATGCATTGGAATCGGTTGTTAATTTAGTTGCCGCCATAATGGCATTATCAATGCTCACCCTGGCGGAAAAACCTCCGGATAAAGATCATGCATACGGACATTCAAAAGCTGAATATTTTTCCAGCGTGACGGAAGGAATACTTATTTTTGTTGCTGCTATAAGTATAGGATTTACGGCAATTGACCGAATTCTGCATCCGCGAATCATCGAACAGGTTTTAATAGGGCTTACTATATCAGCTATCGCATCGGTAATAAATTTTACCGTGGCAGTAATCCTTTTAAAAACAGGCAAGAAATACCGCTCAATTACCCTTGAAGCGGACGGGCATCATTTAATGACTGATGTCTGGACATCTGCTGGCGTAATTATTGGAGTCGCATTAGTAGCCTTTACAAATGTTCAAATATTAGATCCGATCATCGCCATACTTGTTGCCGTGAATATCGTTTATACAGGAATTAAAATAATAAAAGAATCTACACTTGGCTTAATGGATACTTCTCTTTTAAGTAAAGACCTAAAAATTATAGAATCAGTCTTAAAAAATTACTGCAAAAAAGGAATTTCTTACCACGGACTTAGAACTCGCCAATCTGCCAACCGCAGATTTATGTCTGTCCATATATTAGTTCCGGGAAACTGGTCTGTGCAAAAAGGACACGATCTACTGGATGAAATTGAAACAAAAATATGCAATGCAATTCCAAAAATTACAGTCATAACGCATCTTGAGCCTATTGAGGATCCAAAATCATTAACTGACATATCGATTGATAGAAGTTAATTATCTGGTTTCACAAGACTCCAAATTCTGTTACTTATCTTTGCGTTATTGATTGTAGGACTAAGTCTTCCCAGAGCCGATATTTCTTTTTCTCGGGACTTGGCGGGAGACCCGCAGCAATCTTCTGGATAGTGCCGGTAAAAAAACTATCTATAAAAGTCGACAATTTTACGCGAATGAAGACTAGATGCTATAATACTGTAAATGGTAAATTTTAACCGAGATAACAGGTCTGGTGGACGAAGAGATTTTCGTGGTCGAGATTTTGGCGGAAGAGGGGGAGATAGACAAATGCACAGAACAATCTGTAGTAACTGCGGAAAGGAATGTGAGGTGCCTTTTAAACCATCCGGTGACAAACCTGTTTACTGCAGCAATTGTTTTGAAAGGAACAACAGAAGTTCGGATTCAACAAGATTTAGAGATAGGAATTCCAGAAGATCTAATTTTGAAGACAGGAATAATAGACCGCCTCAAAATAACGAACAATTCAATACACTAAATGCCAAGCTCGATAAAATATTGGAAATGTTAACATTTAATTCTTCTGTTAATAAAGCTAAGACACTGGAAGAAGAAGGTACGGAGATGGTCAAAATGCCAGAAGAAGAAAAAATGACAGTAGATCAACCGCTTCAGTCTGAAGAACCAACTGTTATTCCTGAAAAGAAAACAAGAACACCTAAAAAAACCACTCCATCCCTAGAAAAATAAGGCCTAAGTGATAATCCAAATACTAATCGAGAGTTACTTTTTAATACAGTAGTTTTCAATTGGGGAAAAGTTGATTCCGTAATTATTTTTTGTAAATGACACTTTACCTAAACTTACAGGGACCTCGCAAATAAAAGGTAAACTACCATCCCAGTTGGGATTCTCTATTTCACCTCCATAATTAACTTTACAATTAGAACCTTTTTTGCCACCTATAACTATTGTAGTTGAACCAAAGCCAACATCTATTCTCACTCTGTCTTGTGTACATTGACTGAAATCTATTGTTATTAATTCATCATCCTGCTTTATAGTACGGGTCGCAGAATAATCTGATTTTATGTTGTTATAGTTGATTTCTTCTTTTTTATTTAGATTATTTTTATTGTTTGACTTAATAACAACACCTGCAACAACCAATCCAAAAAAAAGAATTAGCAGAATATGAGTTTTGTTCAAAACCATGCCTTTATATTAGCAAATAGAACTACAAATATTCTATTACTTACTAATTAGTACAGGAATTTGAAGCTAAAATCGTTACTCCGACGGGTGTAGTATGTGAGGAACTATTATAACCACCGAGGAATTTTATTGCAGAATTCAATATAATCTTTACCAAATTTTTTTCTCAATGTTGGTTCTCCATTGGAGCTAAAGAGGTTTGGGTTGTTGTGATAATGTGCTCCCCGTTTCTGGGATTAATATAACTGTAGATTTCAGTACAATTATCAGAGTATTTCAGGATTTAAGGTATATTGAGGAATTGAAAAGGAGGCGGGAGGAAATTAAAAAACTGCAACCTGAAGACACTCTTTAAATAGTGAAATTCTTTAAGCGCTTTTCTTCTTTTTTAATGCTAATACAACAGCGATTATAGTAGCTACCAGTATTATCGGAATTACTAAGATGTATAGATAGTTTTTTTGATTGGTACCTGTTTTACCGATTTCGTCTGTAAAATCCTTCCACTTTTCGTTTTCCGCGTTGACATCAAAAGCCTGTACCTCGCCGATGCCTGTATTTGTTGCGGCAATCATCTTACCCTCGCTTATCTCAACTGTTTTGCCAGTTTGTATGTCCGTG
>MFJM01000045.1 GCA_001779205.1 Candidatus Gottesmanbacteria bacterium RIFCSPHIGHO2_02_FULL_39_14 | reverse complement strand
AGAATTCCCATCCAAAATCTCATTATTCCTGTTGTCCTGATACCAGTGATGTTAGGTATGATTTTAAATAAAGTTAAATCATATTTATTACAGATTGTCCTCTGTCTATTTATAGTAGGAGAACTGTTTATTTTCGGAAGAGAATATATATTCCTGACAATCCTCCCCGTTCAAAAACATAATAAATCAATAATCAGTCAGATCAATAAAATAAGCGGAACCGGCCGTTTACTGCCTGCTTTTCGGGTAATTTCCTCGATTCTTGACCGATTTGATTTAAACGCCTCCATGCTCTATCGGTTTGAATCTATCTCCGGTTATGATCCGCTTATTCTCAAAAATTATTACGATTTTATTGATAGCAGTAATGGAAATAAGATAAGCTCACTTCCCCTATATAATGTGGAAATTCCACCAATTGATCTGAATAAAAAAACATCCCTACTTTTAAATGTCAGCCGGATTTTAAACGAAGATGGCAGCCTCACTGAAAATAAAAATTATTTGCCCCGGTTTAACTTTAGCCAAGATAATCAATGTCTGGATAAAAATAACAAAATAAGTATTATTGAATATTCGATAAATAAAATTATTCTGAGTTCGTCCAATGATTGTGATGCCCAGTTGCTGTCAAGCGAAGTCTATTACCCCGGCTGGCAGGCTAAAATTGACGGTAAAAAAACTCCGGTTTCAAGTTCAAACCTAGCTTTTCGGACTGTTTTTTTACCCGCCGGAAAACATATTATTGAATATTATTATTACCCGTATATTTATATTTACGGTTTAATAATAAGCATTATCACATTAATTTCAGCTGTGATTGTGCTTAAAAAATTTTATGAATAGTAAGAGGATAGGTTTTTTAATTTTCTTTTTTTACTTAATAATTAATTTGATTATTTTGCCGGATTATGGATTATCCTGGGACTACCACTATCACCACTATGCCGGTCTTTACCATTTAGGAAAACCTGTCCCTTCGGTATCAGACTCAAAAATTCCTTTTTCCGAGCCCGACCCCCGGCTTACTACCCAAGATCCTTTCGGACCTTTTACTCAAATAATTCCTTCGCTTTCCCAAATTATATTTTCCGACACGTTTAAAATGCTTCCCTTTGATATTGCCTACAACCTGCCGATGGTAATTTTCGGCTCTCTCGGAGTATTAGTACAGTATTTTTTTCTTTTAGAAGCTTTTAATTTTCCCATCGCACTTCTTGGATCATTAATTTTAGCTTTAAATCCTACATATATCGGTTATCTTCACAACAATATGAAGGATATTCCTAATGCTTTTGCTTTTGCCCTTTCCATCTGGCTGTTTTGGCGGCTGGTCAAATTTAGAAATGTATCTTCCCTTCTTTTTGCCTCACTGGCTTTTGCTTTTGCTTTTAATGTCAAAATCAATTCGGTCTTTATTCCGGTTATTTGCGGTCTTTACTACTTACTTGTCATTGCGAGGACCCCGATGTCAAATCGGGGGGCGTGGCAATCTCGCGCGAATGCGCGCAAACAAGTTGCGAGATTCCTCGACTTCGCTCGGAATGACAGGATAATTTTATTATATTTCGTTTTGGCGCCGCTCTTTGCTCTTCTTGTCTGGTGGCCTTTCTGGAGTGATCCGTTGGGAAAATTGATGGAACTGCCCAAATTTTACTCGCTTAATACTTACAATATGCCGGTTTTATTTTTTGGTAATATTATCCGGTCGGGAATAAATATACCCCCTTTTTATCCTTATATTTATTTAGCTATTACCACTCCTTTACCGATTCTTATAACGGCTATAATAGGAATTATTTTCTCAACAGGATTTGCTATCCTGAAAAAATATAATTACCTTCTGCTGCTCCTTTGGTTTTTCATGCCTTTAGTAAGATATCTGGATCCGAAAACCGGAGCTATCGACGGAGTCAGGCACTTTATGGAAGTCTTGTATCCCTTTTCTTTCTTTGCCGGGGTGGGGAGCTTACTTATTTTACGTCGTTTTAATAAAAATTATAGATTAATAATAGCCTTTATTTTATTTACGGTATTACTTATTGATAATATTAAATTCCACCCCTATCAGACGAGTTTTTTCAATTCCTTAATTGGCGGAGTGAGCGGAGCTAATGGCAAATTTGATATCGATTTTTGGGGTACTCCTCAAAAAGAAGCCGTTTTATGGCTGAATAATAATGCACCTTACAAATCTTATATACATATTGTCATGGCTCAATCAACTGCAGCCTCTTATTTAAGGTCCGATCTTTTGGACAACGTCAATAAAAAAAATATAACGGAAAGCGATTATATAGTTCTCTTAAACCGGCAGTCTTTTTTTAACTTGTATGGAATTTCACCCCAAAGGTTGTCCAAAGATCATCAATTAGTCTTTTCCAGAAAAATTGAAAATGTCCCTTTAGTATGGGTCTTTAAGAGGTAATCAAAATCCTCGGCAAAAATCCTAAATAATCATACAGGGTTTTCAGTTTTCCCATTTTACTTTTCCCCCATACCCGTGATTTATAGACAATCGGCACCTCACTAAGTTTGAATCCGTGCCGGACAGTTTTGATAATCAGTTCCATATAATTAGGATAACCCGTTTCTCTTAATTCATTTCTGATATTTTCGATTACCTCCCGTGTCATCAGTCGGTATCCTGAGGAAATATCATGGATGGAAATTCCGGTTAGTTTTGTCATCAGCCTGTTCATTAATGAACTGATTAGTCTTTTCCATGGTCTTCTATCGGCAAATATTCCTCCCCTGACAAATCTTGAGCCGATTACCAAATCAGCTTTTGTCTTTTTCATTTCCTTAATAAAATCGGGTAAAACAGCCGGATCATGGTTAAGATCAGCATCAAGGGTTAAGACATGGGTAAAATTATCATCAATTTTATTAAATCCGATTTTATAAGCCCGTCCTATACCCAAAGCCTTTGGATAATATACCCAGTCTAAATTTTTATATTTTAATTTTAATTTTTTCAGAATGCCTATGCTGCCGTCGTTTCCCTGAATTACAAAAAAAATTTTATATTCCGGACTGTACTTGGGGATAATTTTGAAAAGACCCTCTATTAAATGTTGAAGATTTCCCTTTTCATTGAACGCCGGAATTAAACAAAAAATCTTCATGATTTCCTCTTTATTTCTATGACCGTTTTAGAGTAGTCTGAGAGCATTTTAAATAATTGGGATTTACTTTCTCCGTATATTCTGTTTTTATAGAAAACCGGAATTTCCCTTATCTTTAGTCCTTTTTTATTTGCCGTAAAAAGAAATCTTATGAAATAATCACCATACCCCGTAAATATTTCCGGGGTTAAAAGATTCTTCAGTTTTTCCCTTTTTATCAGAAAAAAACCGCTTAAATTATCACGGGTGGGTAATTTCAATATAAACTGAATAATGCGGTTATAAATAAGACTGAAATAGTTTCTGATTGGGTTTTCCATACCTCCTCCGGCAACATATCTGGATCCGACAATCAGGTCAAATCTTTTTACTAATGAATACATCTTAGGAAGCTCTTTCGGATCGTGATTAAAATCAGTGTCCATGACACATAGACACTTGCCCCGACCTTGTCTAATTCCGTATAAAATAGCCGATGCTAAACCTTTTTCTTTCCGGATATAAACCTTAATATTTTTATTATTAATGAATTTATTTTTAGCGATATAGCCCGTCTTATCAGGACTGTCATCATCAATAACGATTATTTCAAACTTATAATCTTTCAGCTTACGCCTGATTTCCGTTATCAGGGGAATAATATTTTCTGCTTCGTTATAGGTAGGTAAAATCACACTTATATTGATTTTATTTTCTGTCATTAGGTAAAAGGGATTAATTTTGATAATATCTGATAATATAGATTTTATTATCATTCTGCAATAATTTAATGAAAATAGCCCAAATTTCTTATTGGTCCTGTCCGTTAATGCAGTTTGGCGTTTTTACGGCTGGCGGAATGAATGTCTATTTGTATAATCTGGCGAATGTTTTGGCAAAACAGAATATTCTGGTTGATATTTATACCAGATTTCACCATGAACAACACGACGAATATTTAAAATTATTACCCAACGTTAACCTGATTCATTTAAAGTCTCCCCAAGACAACAGGCTGAATCCGCAAAACTTTGCCTCCGAAATATTGAAATATATCTCTTTAAAAAAAATAAATTATGATCTTCTTCACGCCCATTATTATTATTCAGGCCTTGCCGGACTGATTCTGAAATCCGCCTTAAAATTACCCCTGGTACAGACTTTTCATACATTAGGCGAAATGAAAAAAAAATATGTCGGAAACGTTGATCCCCGCCGAATTGCCATTGAAAAGGAAGTTATTTGGAAAGCGGACATTCTGGTGGCTTCAACTCCGATTGAGAAAAGGCAACTGAAAGGTTTCTATAAGTCCGACCCGGATAAAATATCTGTCATCAATCCCGGAGTCGATCATAAGCTTTTTTTCCCCCGGGACAAGGTTCAAAGCCGGACTAAACTGAAAATACCGCCTGATAAAAAAATAATTCTGTTTGTCGGTAGAATCGATCCGGTAAAGGGACTCAACATTCTTCTGGAAGCTATTCTGGCAATAGTAAGTAAGCATCCCGAATTTAAAAATAAATATCAGGTTCTTCTGATCGGAGGGGATATCACTAATCGTAATTTCCTTCTTAATTCCGAGGTTAAAAAAATTCTTCTCTTCCTGGAAAAAAATGATTTATCCCTCTGTACGAAGTTTTTAGGTAATAAACCCCATCATCAGCTCCCTTTATATTATTCCGCTTCTGATCTGGTCGTATTACCTTCCTTTTACGAATCTTTCGGTTTGGTTGTTCTCGAGGCTATGTCTTGCCGGGCTTGTGTCCTGTCTTCAAAAATTGGCGGACTGCCGTTTCTGGTTCATGACGGAGTCACGGGAAGTTTATTTAAAAGCGGTGACGTTCAAAATTTGACCGAGAAGTTAACGGTTCTTCTTGATGATGATCAAAAAAGGCTACGTTTAGGTAAAATGGCTTATCAGGTAAGTCTTGAATTTAGTTGGGATAAACACGCGCGGAGTATGTTATCTCTTTATCAAAAATTAGTTTGAAGGTTAATGGCAAAAACAATTTTGATTTTTCTCAGACACGGTCAGGTTAGTAATGACCGGCAAATAGTTTATGGCCGGCTTCCGGGATTCGGCCTTTCCGCTCAGGGCAGGGAAGAGGTAAAACAGGCGACAGCACTTCTTGCTAAATATAAAATTCATAAAATATATGCCAGTCCGCTATTAAGAACCAGGCAGACTGCTCAAATTTTGGCAAAGAAATTTAAAATAAAACCTGTCTTCTCCCGCCTGCTCCTGGAAGTAAACCTAATTTATCAGGGAATGCCCATTTTGGAATTTAAATCACAAATCCAAGCCCATCTCTATGATCCGGTTAATATATTAAAAGGTCAGGAAAGTATCGAAACAATCAGTAAAAGAATGTCGCGTTATGTAAATATGGTCAAACAAAAATATCCGGGTAAAATTATCTTGGCTGTCTCCCACGGCGATCCGATTGTCATTCTGAAAGCAACAACTACGGGAAAGAAATTCACCTGGGAGTTTAAAAGGGATAACTATTTATCTACGGCCGGTTGGCTGATAATGATAATTGATAATGAAAAATTTATTTGGCAATAGCTTTATGACTGGAAGAAGTAGATTTGTCTTATTCTCAATAGCCGTAATTTTATCGCTTATTCTTATAGTTTTAAGTACCTTCGTGCATTTGGACTTCTTCAGGCAATTTGATTTCAGAAGTATGATTTCCATACAGAAAATATCCCGTCCGCAAATAGATTTTTTATTTTCATTATTGACAATTTTGGGGTCGACTGAAATGACCTTTCTGGTTATTTTGATAATTATTTCTGTCCTTTTTATTCGTAAAAAAAATTTATACCTGTCGATTTTTCTTTATATTTTGATTTACCCCTTGGAACTTCTGGGCAAATTGCTAATTTATCATCCCAAACCGCCTGTATTTTTAAGCCGTTACGTCTTTGATTTTCATCTGCCCTCAAGTTTTATTATCGAAACCAGTTACTCTTATCCCTCGGGTCATATGGCCAGAAGTGCCTTTCTGGTTAGTCTTTTAGTTTTTCTCATTAAACGAGAAAAACTATCTCCCGCTAAAAATAAATTTCTTTTTCTCATATTAATTATTTATTTGTTTTTAATGTTTATCAGCCGCATTTATTTGGGAGAACATTGGTTTTCGGATGTTTTAGGAGGAACTATACTTGGTATTATGATCAGCCAAATAAGTTTATCACTATGGTAACAATCCAACAGTTTATCGAAAGCTATCTTAAAATGAAAGTTTTAGGTTATGAATTTAATTGTCCTTACTGGTCTAATAAAATAAAGAATAAAAATGAAATTTTACGGGGTTTTCTCGATGGCAAAGGTGATTCTGAAAGTATCCGCTTAAAACTTGAAAAATTGTTTTCAGTAGAACCAAACAAAGCGGCAATATTATCTGATCCTGAAAAATTTCGGAAATTTGCCAAAAGGCATAACATTGGCATTGATTGTTCCGGATTAGTTTATAGAATATTGGATAATTTTGCTAATTTATCAGAAATTTTTCCGGGAGGCATAAATAAGACTAATGTGAAAAAATTAACAGCTGAGGAATTTTGCCGGAGAAAAAAATCAGCCGGTGAAGCCCAATCAGGAGATTTAATCCGTTTTAACGGCGGCCGGCATGTTGCCCTCATAGTTGATACTTCAAAAGAATTTATTACCTATATTCACTCCTCTTCCCGTTTAACCGGGGTTCAGGGCGTCCATCTGGGAAAAATCAACATTCTGGACCAAGATAAGGATTTGGATTCCCAGAACTGGTCGGAAAAAACCAGGACAGGAGAGAGTTTCGGCCGAAAATTTTTTAAGCCTGACAGGGGTGACGGGGTCTTCCGTTTGAAAATTTTATCTTGAAATTTAATCATGGATAGACTAAATTTATTTTTAAATTCCCTAAAGGGCAAAAACATCCATCTCATCGGAGCCAGCGGTTCAGAAGGCAGTAGCTTGTTGGATTTGCTCGTCTCGTCAAAAATATCTGCTGTTACTGCGCATGATTTTGTTCAAAAGGAACAACTCGAAAAAAATTATAAGCTTTGGCATAAGGGTTTGAGCGTCCACGAAAGAAATAAGCTTTTTACAGAATTTGAAAAAAATCTGGAACGGGTTGAGTTTCACGACCGGGATTCTTATCTTGAAGGTATTCAAAAGGCTGATATCGTTTTCGTACCCCAATCATGGAGGTTATATCTTCAAAACAAACCTCTTTTTGACCTGAAAAACAAAAACATCCCCTTTTATTCTCTTATGCGGCTCTATCTGGATTATTCAAAAGCTAAAATTATTGCCGTAACTGGAACCGTAGGCAAAGGGAGCGTTGCCTATCTTATTTATCAGATATTAAATCGCGCCGGTAAATCGGTTTATTTCACCGGGAATGAAACCTGGACCCGTCAATTAGCCGGTCAATTGCGGGAAATGACTGCTTCCGATTATTTAGTTTTGGAAGTTTCTCACCGTCAAGTTTTGGACGGATTTTCACGTTCGCCGGACACGGTAGTTTTTACTAATCTCTATTCCAATCATCTTGATGAGATATCCTGGCAGGAATATTGCCGGATAAAACTGTCTTTAATTAAAAATCAGACTTACGGGCAAATTGCTGTTATAAATTATGATAACGATTTATTGAGAAAAGAAACTAAAGATCTCAAATCAAGAGTAATTTATTATAGTGCTAAACATCCTGAATTGAACATTAAAGCTATTCAAAATATTTATTCTCTGTTATTGAAAACTAAAAGTAATCATTATATGGAAAATATCTTGGCAGCATCAACTGTGTCTTTATTACAAAATATCCCCATAGTTTTTTTAACAAAAATAATTGACGGTTTACCAGCCCTTCCGGCCAGATTGGAAAAAATGGCCTCAGTCAACGGAACCAACATTTATGATGATATTAAAAGTACTACCCCCTGGTCTACCCTGGCTGCTCTTGATAAATTGACAGGCAATACTGTTTTAATAATGGGAGGGGAAACTAAAGGAATTACTTATAATGCCTTGGTTAAAAAGTTAATTGATAAAAAAATCAAAACGATTGTCCTGGACAGCTCCCTTTCCAGGGAACTGTCGGAAAAATATCCGCATCTGAGAATAACCATTAGTTCTAACTTGGAA
The DNA here is from genome assembly GCA_001779205.1 of Candidatus Gottesmanbacteria bacterium RIFCSPHIGHO2_02_FULL_39_14. Classification (GTDB taxonomy): domain Bacteria; phylum Patescibacteriota; class Microgenomatia; order 2-02-FULL-39-11; family 2-02-FULL-39-11; genus 2-02-FULL-39-14. The sequence continues at coordinate 18,282 of MFJM01000045.1, read as the reverse complement.
AATGCTGTTAATCTGGGATTAAATTTAGCTCAAAAACAGGATAATTTATTAATATCACCTGCCGGCTCTAATTTCTATTCTTATTTTATTAAAGGAAAAAAATCAATCCGTAAAATTATCACTTCTCTTCTTCCAAAGGAGCCAGTTGCGGGGGCTTGACAGTAATAAACTCACTTTCGGTTCCGCACGCCGGACATTCCACAACCGTGCCCTGTTTAATTTCTTTTTCTGAAGTTAGAGGATTATCACATTCCGGACAGTTATAAAGGCCTGATTTGTTTTGTTTAATCATTCGCGGCTGATATAATTAAAGCATATTTTTGAATATGAAACAAGAAAAACGCGGAATTTGGAAATATACCCCATTGTTGCCTTCCGTCCCGCTAAAATTTCGGCTTACTTTAGGTGAAGGATCCACCCGCCTCGTCAAAAAGGAAGGTATTTTTTTTAAGTGTGAATTTGATAATCCTACCGGCTCGGTAAAAGACCGGGGACTTTGTTTTCAAGTTGCCAAATTAAAAGAGTTCGGTCATAAAAAGGCAGTCATTTCCTCCTCCGGTAATGCAGCTATTTCGGCAGCTTTCTACTGCTCACTCCACAGTATCACTTTGAAAGTTTTTGTCAGTTCCAAAATTAATCCTCATAAATATAAAATAATTTCCCATAAAGCTCAAATCATCAAAACCAACAGGCCTATCAGTCAGGCATATCAGTTCAGCGTAAAAGAGCATACTGCCAATCTGCGCGCCTCAATTGATCCTTACGGGTCTGCCGGTTACCGCACCATTAGCTTTGAATTGCTGGAGAGTCTTCCCGAAGTGGACAGCATCTTTATACCGGTATCCAGCGGAACGATACTTTTGGGTATCTATGAGGGATTTTTAAATTCTAAACGTCTGCCTGCTATCCATGCTGTTCAAACTTCCTATTTACATCCTTTAACTCAAAATTTTGATAAAAACTTTAATCCTGAAACTGAAAGTCTTTGCGACGCTTTGGTAGCCAAATTTTTACCTTTACAGGACAGATTAATCAATTGTATTAAAAAGACTAAAGGTTGGGGTTGGACAATAGAAAATAAGGATATAGTTAAATATAGAAAAAAACTACTGCAATTCAACCTGGATGCCTCCTATGAAGGTGCTGCCTGTCTGGCCGCTATAGTCAAAGCTCGTAACAACGGCTATATTTATAAAAATCCAATTTGTTTATTAACCGGTAAATATTACCAGCCTTAAATGAAAAATTGGACGGATAAATTAAAAAATTATCCTATTTTTTTTATCTCTCCTGATATCAAAAGGGGATTGGGAGTAGAAGACCTGTTACCAAATTATCACGTGATTTGTTCTTACAATGACCCGCTTATTCCGGTCCTCAGAAGATATGCTAAAATTTTTTGTCTTGAAGAGATTCAGCCCGATAATAAAAATTTACCTAATAATAGCGGCACTTTATTGGCAAATAAGCATGTCCAAAAATTTATTCAAAACCATTCAGCAATTAAACCATTTATTTCATATTTCAAACCGTCTCTTAAAATTGATTATCTTCTGAAAATAAATAAATACCACGCCCTTGGTAATAATTATGAGCTTAATGAAAAATTCGAAAATAAAATTAATTTTACTAATGTATTCTCCGAAATTATTCCTGGATTTCTCACTTCATTTATCATCGGCAGGATGTCTGAGCTGAGGTTTCCCAAAACTGTTAAAAAATTCGGATTGCCGTTCTGTTTGCAATTCGGTCACGGTTGGGCCGGAAAGACTACTTATTTTATCTCTGATGAAATTCAATTAAACAATTTAAGCAAAAAATTTCCTCAAACTGTCGTCAAAATAAGCCCTTATATCGATGGATTTACCATTCTGAACAATTGCTGCCTTTATAAGGATAAGGTTTTGGTTAGTGATCCCGCTGTCCAGGTTAGTGGTATAAATCTGTTAAGTTCCCGTGAAAATGTAACCTGCGGCCGGCAATGGCCGGTATTATCTATTGATAAGAGTACGGTTCGCGGAATTTCTCGACTGTCAAAAATAATCGGCCGACAGTTGTCCTCCTCGGGATACAAAGGTTATTTCGGTATTGATTTTTTAATAGAAAAAAGGACCGGCCGTATTTTTGTTTCGGAAATAAATGCCAGGCTGACTGCCTCTTCAGCTTTCTTCACCAGACTGGAGACCGGCAATGGTTTAATTCCGCTTTTAGCATACCATTATGCCGCTTTTTTAGGTTTGGATTTACCACGAAACAGGCGAAAACCGTTAATCTCCGGCTCCCAGGTGATAATAAGAGAGGAATCGACCAAAAAAGAGATTAAACTTAAAAATTTTGGCAATTATCAGATCACTAACAACCGTCTAAAATATCTTCATGATAATTATCAGCCGGAAAAATTATCTGACAATCAGTTTATTTTCCATTCCGAGAGTTATCCGCGGGAAAATGCCGAACTGGCCAGGATAGAATCTAAAATGAATGCTCTCTCTGTTCCGGGTAAATTATCACCTTGGTTAAGTAGTCTATTGTCGGGTAAAATGCTATACTAATCCCCTCTGACTATGGATCCTCTTAAGCGTTTACAGCAAATATATCAAAAATTACATATTGAAGAAAAAAAGGCTAGGATCAAAGATATTGAGAATAAATCCGCTGATCCTGCCTTTTGGCAGGATCGGGATAATTCCACGCGTCAAATGAAAGAACTGTCTTTATTAACGAAACAGATAAAAAATATTGAAGATATAAAACTACTTCTTGATAAAGGAAAATTAAAAGAAGCACAAAGTATCATGGATGAAGTGGAATTTGAACTTTATTTTTCCGGACCACATGATACCAAAGGAGCCATTTTATCAATTCATTCCGGCCAGGGAGGTACGGAAGCTATGGACTGGACTCAAATGCTCCTTCGAATGTACCTGCGTTTTATTGAGTCCAAGAATTGGCCTGCCGATATCATTGATCAGGTTCCAGGGGAAGAAGCCGGAATCAAAAGCGTTACCATAAATATTCCGGATTATCTGGCTTACGGTTATCTTAAATGTGAATCAGGTGTTCATCGTTTAGTCCGCCAGTCACCCTTTAATGCTGATAAGTTGCGCCAGACGTCTTTTGCCTTAGTGGAGGTAATTCCCATTTTTGAGGAGAATGAGGAAGTGGAAATTAAAGAGAGTGATCTGGAATGGGAATTTTATAGGTCCGGAGGTAAAGGAGGTCAAAATGTCAATAAGGTTTCCACCGCAGTCAGATTAAGACATACTCCGACAGGCATTGTGATTGAATGTCAACAAGAGCGTTACCAGGGGCAAAATCGCGAAACTGCCTTAAAAATTCTTCGCGGTAAATTATGGAAAATTATGGAAGAAGCTAAAGTTAAACACCTTTCTGAGTTAAAAGGTTTATTTAAAATGGCTTCCTGGGGCAATCAGATCCGTTCTTATGTATTACACCCCTACCATTTAGTCAAAGATTTAAGAACTGGTCATGAGGAATCTGATACTAAATCAGTTTTAGATGGCAATATAGAGCCGTTTCTTCTTTCATACTTGAAAAAATTCGCGTCAAGCGTATAGTTATATATATGTTTAGCAAAAAAAATAGCGCCATTGATATCCAAAATGCCACCGGACAACCGTTAGTCCGGGAGCTGAAATCATCCGCAACTTCTGATAACAAAAAATTAATCGGGGCAAGTCTGATTATTTTTTTGGGGGTATTTACCGGTTTCCTGCTGTCAAAATCATTAGGAAATAAAGGCACCGGGTTTAGGAGAGATCGGATAGGTGGAACTGATAAAGAGGTAGTTGGTTCAACAGATACCAAGACGTTTCGTGATTCGGCCGAAGGAGAACTGGAGGCTGGCGGTATAAATGGCGAGGGTACTCACAGTTTAATACGTCCCGGTGGAGAAAGTCAGACGGTTGCCCTAACCTCATCTGTACTGGATCTATCTCAATTTGAAGGAAAGAAAGTCCGGGTCTGGGGTGAAACTTTTGCCGGACAAACTGCCGGCTGGTTTATGGATGTGGGCAAAGTCGAAGTTAATGACTGAAATTTACTTCTCCTTTAAGTTTTATGATCCTTTTTGAAGAGGTCAGCAAAAGTTACGGCCGCAATATTACAGCTGTAGCTAATATCAGCTTCAAAATTAACACGGGTGAATTTGTTTTTCTGGTCGGTCCATCCGGAGCTGGTAAAACTACTGTTCTTCGTTTAATCGATCGGGAGATACTTCCCTCCACCGGTTCTGTTATTGTAGATGATTGGGAGGTAAATAAATTACCGAAATCAAAATTGGCTTTTCTTCGTAGAAAAGTCGGTTTTGTTTTTCAGGATTTCAAGTTGCTGACTGATAGGACGGTAGGAGAAAACATTGCAGTTTCCCTGGAAATATTAAATAAAAATAGGCAGGAAATCGACAAAAGGATTAACCAGGTTCTGAATATAGTCCGTCTTGAGGATAAGATAAATTATTTTCCGCGTCAGTTGTCCCTGGGAGAACAGCAGCGGATAGCCATTGGTCGGGCTATCGCCGGTGAGGCTAAGGTTCTTTTGGCAGATGAGCCTACCGGTAATCTTGACCCGAAAACTTCCTGGGAAATTTTGAAAATTATCAATAAAATTAATAAGGAGGGTACTACCGTACTTATGGCTTCTCATAATGTTGATATTGTCAACAGTTTAAAAAAGAGGGTAATCGCCCTAAACAAAGGTCAATTGGTAAGAGATAAAGAACAAAGCCGTTATTCCTGAAACTTATGACTGATAATCTGTCTATCTGGAGAAAAATTCGTCGGACTCCTTATCAGGCAATTGCCTCCGTTTTTATGATGTTTATTACCTTATTCGTTTTGGCTTTATTCTTACTCTTGATTGCCTCAACCACCTCGCTGGTTTCTTATTTCGAGTCAAAGCCGCAGTTGACTGTTTTTTTTGCTAACGATAAAGATAAAACATCGATCGATCTTTTGATAGAAAAGTTGAAACGAACCGGAATAGTTGCCAGTTGGAAATTTGTTACTAAAGAAGAGGCTTTAAATATTTACCGCGAGCAGAATAAAGACGATCCGCTTTTGTTGGAAATGGTTACGGCTGATATTTTACCTTCATCTCTTGATATTTCGGCCAAGACACCAAAATATCTGAATGATCTTAATAACATGCTTAAAAATGAACCAGGCATTGATGATATTATATTTCAAAAGGAGGTTGTCGATACGCTGATTTCCTGGGCTAATACTATCAGACTGGTTGGTTTGATTTTTGTTATTTTTCTTATGACGTCAACGTTTTTCATTCTTTTAACTTCTATCGGCATGAAAATCGCCATAAAAAAAGAAGAAATCGAAATTCTCAGGCTTGTCGGTGCCACGGATTGGTATATTAAGAAGCCCTTTCTCTATGAAGGAATGATTTATGGTTTATTGGGCGCAAGTCTAGCCTGGTTATTTTCCTCTTTGACCATACTCTATCTGTCACCGTTTGCTTCGTCGTTTTTAAAGGGTGTTGGTACCTTATCTTTAATTTCATTTAATTCGATTAATCTTAACGTCTGGCCGCCCAATCTGCTCCTGATTATTTGTCTTTTTTTGGTTCTCCTTTTTTCCGGTTTAATTATCGGTTTTCTGGGCAGTCTTGTTGCTTCATCCCGGTATCTTAAGGAGTAACAAATGTTAAGCACAGTTAAAAGGATATCGGCTTTCTCACTAACATTTTTTCTAGCTTTCTATTTTTTAGCGGTGAATGTAAATAGTGCCACCGTTTGCCCTGCTAATGATCCGTGCCAGGATAAAAGTGATACTAATGAAAAAGTTGTTTGTTATACGGATGTTGTAAATACCTGCGCCTCCCAAAGGCAGAACATGGCTGCCCAAATTATTTATCTTACCACCTCTATAGAATTAACCAATGCCAAAATTGAGGCAACAAAAGCCAAAATATCCCAGATCGAAAAAGATATTGTAAATATCTCCGAGAAAATCGATAAGCTGGAAAATACTTTGACTAAAATCACCAAAGTGTTGCTTGATAGAATTGTAGCCACCTACCGCCTCGGTGAACAATCCTATTTGTCTTTGTTTCTTTCTTCAAACGGTTTTTCCGATTTCGTCAACCGCTTTAAATATATGCAAAAAGTCCAGGCTCATGACCGAAAACTGTTATTCCAGCTGGTTAATAGCAAAGAAAACTTTAAGGATCAGAAACAGCAGCGAGAAGATAAAAAAGTTGAGTTAGATCAGGCTAAAAAACAATTGGAGAAGGAGCAAAGCACATTAGCTATCCAGAAAAAAGAGAAAGAACTCTTTCTGGAAACGACCCGTAACAGCGAAGCACGGTTCCGTCAGGAGCTCTCAGCTGCCCGTCGGGAAGCCGAAGGCATCCAACAGGCTGCCTCAATCCTCTCAACTGCCGGCGTACCGGTAAGGATTAATCGCGGTGATACCATCGGCATAATGGGTAATACCGGTTTTTCCACCGGAGCCCACCTCCATTTTAGCGTCTATAACCTGAAAGAGTCTGAACTATCCAAATTTAATTTCAATTCAGGTTATGAAAATCCTTTTAATATCATAACATCCAGAGAATTGACTTTTGACGCCACCTCCTGTGATGATGTTTCTCCCAATCAGAAAACCCGAAAAACAGTCGGTTCCGGATCTTGGAGTTGGCCGATGAATAATCCCAGTATTTCCCAGTGTTTCGGCCATACGCCCTGGTCCTGGCGTTACAGTACGGGAATCCACAATGGCATAGATATGTATGATGATGTAGACACCCTGATAAGAGCAGTTGAGTCGGGTAATAAATATGTCTACCGCGGCGGACAAGCCATAGGAAACGGTGTTTTTATCTTTCATGATAATGGTAAAATGACCTTATACTGGCACCTTCAGTAAAGTGATTAAGAAAATATTTATACTTCTAGCGGTCCCTCTTTTTCTTCTTATAATTCCTCAAAAGTTAATGGCCGCTTCAATCAGTCTCTCTGACCCGAGCTCAGATATTCTTTCTGAGGTTAACCAGGAATTTGAAATTACTGTTAATCTTTCAATAAATGCTGCCGACGGCACTAAATATTATCTTCGGAGCGTATTTTTTAAATCCGGCACCAACAAATATTGCGGATATACTTGGAGTGGTCAGAATTGGTATAACGGCCCGTTTAGTTCAAATGATGGTTGGAAGAACTTGCCCTCTATTATTATCTCCTCGGACTCAGCCCAAACCAGGGTCAAATCCAAATTAGATCCGCTAGATAATGATTGTAATTCATCAGGTGAATATTTTTTTAAAGTAGAGCGTTATACTCAAGGAGGATCAGGCAGTTTTGATGATCAGAATGAACAGAAGATAATTGTTGATATCAAAGCACCTACTATTACTGTTAAACCGACATTAATCAAAACTCCGACTGCAACTTCCGGTTTCAAAAGCAAGTCCGATCCAATAATAGTTGCCCCGTCCATAACAGTCTCTCCCACTTTGGCTGTCATTGTTATTAATTCTTCTTCAATTTCCTCTATTTTATCATCTGAATTTGCGATTTCAGACTCTATAACTGCTTCCGCTGACGTGGATCTGTCAACTGTTGCTGGTCTTGCCGGGAGGAGAATTGGGAATTTGACTTATTTAACGCTTATTATCGGCATTAGCCTGATTTTTGCCGCCGCTTTTTGGAGTTTTAAAAAGATTAACAACTTCAGGAACTGATCTTTTTGCGCAGAAATTTATTAAAAGGCTGATAGCTGTATGCTTTCCAGGCTGAAAGTCCTGCTGAATTTTTCTCGCTGGTATAGACCTCAATATATTTTAAGTTCCGTGTCCTAAACCATCTTTTAGCTGCTTCTTCCAACTGTCTGCCGACCCCTTTTTTCTGAAATTTAGTATCGATTACTAAAAAAGAAATATGTCCGACAGAATTAATCTTATACCAGGGAAATAAGAATTTTATATATCCGGAAATAAATCCGATTATTTTTTTATCATTTAATTGTTCTTCCTCGGCTACCAGTATAAATTGGGAGGGAGATGTTAAATGCCTTTCTGCCCAACTTCGTATTTTTACAGTATAATCTTCTGTATATTGATAATATTCTGGATCAATTTGCGAATGTAATTCCAGAAGCTGGGTCGATAAATTAATAATCTGTTCAAGATCACTATATACAGCCTGTCGGATTATCATATTAATCATTATATATTAACAATAATCATCTATGCCGGTATATATCACTAATAATCAAAGACAAACCTTTGATCTGGGCAAAAAGTTAGCTCCATCATTACAGGGTAGGGAAGTCTTGGCTCTTTATGGAGAGTTGGGTGCCGGTAAAACTTCATTAATATCCGGAATAATCAATTACTTTATTCCGTCAAAAAGAGTCCTCTCCCCCACCTTTATTATTGTGCGACATTATTATCCTCGGAATAAACCTGTTAAAAAAATAATTCATGCCGATCTTTACCGCTTAAATAAATTGATTGAAATTTCCGGTCTCGGTCTGACTGAATATTTTAATAATCCGTCAACTGTAATGTTAATTGAATGGGCAGACCGGATGAAAAAACTCTTGCCGACAAAAAGGACAGACATCTTTTTCAAAATTAAATCTGAAAATACCCGGGAAATAAAGATAGAGTTTAATAGTTTAAATCCATTGAACTGATATTTATGAAGCAGACAGAAGGAGTAAACAAAGCAGTCGAAATATTAAACCAGGGCGGAATTATCATCTTTCCGACAGATACCGCTTTCGGTATAGGGTGCCGGATAGATGATAATGCGGCAGTCAGACGTCTATTCAGGATAAGAAAAAGACCTCTGATCCAGGCAGTTCCTGTCCTGGTTAATTCCATTAAGATGGCGGAAAATTATCTACTCTCTCCCCTGCCCAATAATGTGCGACGTTTAATGAATGACCATTGGCCCGGCGGATTAACCATTGTGTATTTTTGTCAGACTAAAAAAATTCCTTCTCTGGTTATAGGCGGTGGTAATTCTTTAGGCGTTCGTTGGCCGTTTCATCACTTAATAAGTAATATAATAGAAGAAGTTGCCGTACCGGTTCTTGGTCCTTCAGCCAACTTTCATGGTGATAAGACTCCTTTTCAATTGGAGGATTTGAATCAGAAATTGGTTAAAAAGGTCGATTTTGTCCTTGAGGGAACCTGTAAAACCAGACAGGCATCAACAGTCATTGACTGCACCGAGATTCCCTGGCGAATTTTACGTCAGGGTAAATCCGTCGTCTCTTTAGAAAAATATGAACTGTAAATTATATTTCGACTCTTCCGATAGTTTCAATATCATTGTCAGACTATATAAGCAGGATAAACTGTTAGTCGAAAAAACCAAACTTCAAAAATTTACTTCCCAAGCATTATTACCTTTAATAAACCAAGTTTGCCAAACCGCTAAAATAAAAATAACCCATATTTCCGCTGTTGAATTCAATACCGGGCCCGGTTCCTATACCGGTCTGAAAGTCGGAGCAGCAATTGCTAATACCTTGGGCTGGTTTTTAAAAATACCGGTTAACGGTAAAATAAATATCCCGATAGAACCCGTCTACCAATAGATTTACGTTGATGTTTGACATAATCGATTTATCCTGATAAGCTGATTTTTGGGATTAATGAAAATAAATAAAATCATTTTTCTGCTCTTAATCTTATTTCTACTGACGTCTCTGCCTATTATTTCCGGAAGACAAATTAAAGCCCAAAATCAGAATCCGACGGCAAGAATTATTGTCCGTTTTGCTCCGCAGGTCAATAATTTTGAAAAATTTAATATCCGCCGCCTTATAGGTGCTATTCTTGCGGATAGTATTGACAGGTTAAATGCCCAGGTGTTGGAAGTCCCTTTCCCTTTTGTTCAATCTGCTTTGGAAATTTTGAAAAAACAGAATCAGGTCCTCTATGTTGAAGAAGACCATCTGGCCTATGTTTTGGAAATGACTGATGATCCCTATCTGGGTAATCAGTGGGGTTTGGTTAAAATTCAAGCTGCCGCTCCCGGCGAATCAGCCTGGAATTATAACCATGGCAGTTCACAAGTCTTAATATCCATTGTAGATACCGGTATTGATCAGAATCATCCTGATTTGATAGGTAAAATAGCCAAGAATAAAAATTGCACTTCCAGTAAAACAATTGACGATAAATATGCTCACGGTACTCATGTTGCCGGTATATCTTCAGCAATAACCAATAATGGTGTTGGAGTTGCCGGCACTTCTTATAATGTCAGGCTTTTAAATGCCAAAGGTCTTGGTGATAACGGATCAGGTTACTATTCCTGGATTGCCAATTGCATTATCTGGTCTGCTGATAACGGTGCTTCAGTTATCAATTTAAGTCTGGGAGGATCCTCAAGTTCTCAAACTCTGGCCGATAGTGTCAACTATGCCTGGAATAAAGGTGTTGTAGTTGTTGCAGCTGCTGGCAATTCCGGTTCATCCTCGCCTTCATATCCGGCTTATTATGCCAATAGCGTTGCCGTGGCCGCTACTGACGAAAATGATCAGAAAGCCGGCTGGTCAAATTACGGTTCCTGGGTTGATCTGGCTGCTCCCGGAGTATCTATATATTCTACCGCACCCAATCACACCAACAGTCTTAAAATTTACAATTATGCTTTCCTGTCTGGGACATCCATGGCTACCCCGTTTGTTTCCGGCTTGGCTGCCTTATTAAAATCTGCCGGCAATTTAAATAATCAGGAGATTATTGATAATCTTTATAATAATGCCGATAAAATTTCCCAAACAGGAAATTATTGGCAATATGGAAGAATTAATGCTTTAAATAGCCTTAAAGAAGTCTTTGCTTTTACTCCAATCTCTACACCCACCCAGATGCCGACTGATACTCCCACACCTATCCTGACTCCTTCCTTAACCCCATCACCAACTCCAACTTTAACTTCTACGTATACTCCTACGCCTACTCCGTCTAATCCGCCTACTGGCGGACCAACCCCGACACCCTGGTGGTGCCGCTGGACTTCCCGTTGCCGGTAACTCTGACAAACACTCCGGCCAAATCATCCTGGTAAATTATTCTCCAGCGGCCTTGCCTGACTAATTCCAGGAGTCTTTTATATACAGGTTTATCAGCTATCATATACACCATTTCATAATCCGATTTATCAATATCGTCAACATTCTGTTCCAAAAAATAATATTTGCCAAAGGCGCTGTATCCGCCTTCATCCCGCCATAAATGCATTCTTCCGTCAATCAGGGGTTTAATTTCAGGATAATTCCAGATGAGCCAGCCTCCCCAATTATAAAATGAGAGGAATTTTTGGGGAATTTCTATTTTTTTCAAAAATTCCGCGGAAGGAATGGAACACTTCACTGATTCCAGACAATACCTTTGCCAGTTAATTTGGGTTAATCTTTGCGAAGGAATATAGTATGAAATTGTCCCTAAATAAATTACCACCCATATTATAACCGGAATTATTTTCTTAATTTGACGGTTAATTTCTATTCCGTACCTGAATACTCCTAGGGAAAGCGGGATTGAAATCAGATACATTGTCCAGGCATAACGTCTCATCCAGTGGGACAGAAAATAAAAAATCAATGTTAAAATGATTACCTCGATATAATCTGCCAGTTTTTCTTTGGTAACTAAGATGCGGATATTTATAATCAAAAAAATTCCCCAAAAAATTAATACCCACCACAAATCGGAAAAAGGCGTTAACGGTACCCATTCGACAATGTAATTCTGAAAAGGATTGCCGAAATGTTTGATTACCTCCTGGTATATTTCGATTCCGAAAGGATTGATTAAAGTCGAGAGTATTATCAGGGGAAATACCGCCAATAATTTTTTATCAAGCGACTTTGTAGCCAGTTGCCTTATCGCTAAATAGATAATCATAATCGCCAGTCCCAGCATAAATCCCCCGTGAAGGTTTGCCCAGATAAAAAAGAGGGGAATTGTCAGATAAATGATATTTCTTCCCTCCCTTTTATATTCCTCCAATAGATACAACAGAATGGTCACTCCAAGTAGCGACAGTAATTGTCCGCGGAAAGAAACTCTGGTTAATGGACTGTTCACAAATAAAATAAGAGGGAAGATAAAAGTCTTTTCCCAAAAGGAAAATTTATATGCCCGGCTTAAAAAAAACATCATCAACATTACGATTAATCCCCCGGCGATTGTTATTCCCAGAAATCCCTCCATTTTAAAAATGTAGTAAGTTACCACATCAGTCAGCCAGGAGCTGTTAACCCAGCGGTAGTCGGGCATCTCCAGCGAAAAAACATTTTTCCGCAAAATTTGCCCGGTTTTAAAGAAGTATTCGCCGTACTTTAAGTGCCAGCCGAAATCACTGTCAGAGAGGGGATTCAAGGACAAAAGAAAGATAGTTAAATATGGTAAATAGTTCCTGATGAAAAAATTAACTATATAGATTAGGGTTGTCATTATAATCCAAATTGAATTTTATATCCGTTGAGTATATCATATACAGGAAAAATCATGAAAAAATTATTTTGGCTCTGGATTAGTATTTTATTTGTTTATCTTCTTTTTGCCGGTAGGGGTACATTTAATTTCCATACTACCAAAAGAAATTATTTCAGCCTCCAGGCTTATTCCTGGCTCAATGGCCGACTGGATTTAATTACTTTACCCAAGGATGTTATGGATTTAAGTTTTTATCAAGGTAAAGCTTATCTGTATTGGCCGCCTATGCCATCCTTATTTATCCTGCCGTTTGTTTCATTTTTCGGGGTTGATGTCAGTGATCAATTCTATACTGCCTTTTGGGCTTCGTTCGTGCCTGTTTTATTTTATCTGGTATTAAAAGAAGCAAAAAAAGTTAATTTCATTCCACCCATTTCAGAGAAAGTGGTTTTTTTACTGGCTTTATTTTTTGCCTTTGGTACTGTTTTTTTCTCTTTATCGGTTAACGGTAACGTCTGGTTCACCTCTCAAGTGATATCAATGATACCGCTTATGTCCTCATTATTATTTCTTTTTAAATTTGTATACTCCAGAAAATATAATGATTATTTGATTTCCATTATATTGATGTGTTTTGCATTTTGGGGAAGAAATACTTTAATGGTCGCAATATTATTACATTTATATGTTTTATTCTTATTACCTAAATTTAGGCTAAAAAAGTTATTGCTTCTTACCTTGTTTATTTTATCACTAAATTTTTTGTTATTCGGATACTTTAATTATCTAAGATTTGGCAATTTTATTGAAAACGGTTTAAATCTGCATCAGGTTAATCCGAGATGGCTTTATGATTTAAAGACTTATGGAATTTTAAATATTCATTATTGGCCTCATAATTTCTATTATTATTTCTTAAATCCGTTAGGTTTTAATTTCCAAGCGCTTTTTATCGAGCCGGATCCTGAAGGTAATAGTATTTTTTCGACTTCTCCTTTATTTCTATTAATATTAGGTAGTTTGTTTTTCGGTCTTTTTAAGAAAAAAAGGCGCCTTCTTTTAATTTATGCCGTAATTACCACAGTCAGTTTAATTTTCCTATTGTCTCTTTTTGGTTCTGGCTGGTTCCAATTTGGCAGTAGATATCTTTTGGATATAATTCCTTTTCTAATCCTGATTTTAGCCTGGTCTATTGAAGATTATTCAAAAATAATAGTAATCGTTTTATTCTCACTGTCTGTAATTATTAATACCATGGGTGCAATCTGGATGCTTCAACTTTCCCCCCTTTTGAATTATTAATCTCGCTTTCTGTACTGGGGCTTGACAAACACTTTTTAATTTTTTAACCTGGATTATAGAGCTTGCTGACCGCACTCGGAAGCAATCCTGATTAAGGATTGCTTTTTTTATGCAGCTCTTTGTGAATTTATAAGCAATAGAGATGCATAATCCGCCGCTAAAGCGCTCTTTGAGCCGTCTACGAATAGTAGTGAAAAGGCTCAAAGTAAGCTTAGGCGGATAAACATTTTAATTTACCTGCCCTAGGTAAGTTTTTTTGTCGAAAATTTAATACACTGCCGATGCCCGAGTTTTTTTGCCCTAAGCTTTTAAATGAACACTCAGACCTTTGCCCGAAAGGAAAAAAGGTGATGGGTGTTTTTTTATTGTCAAAACCTTTTTGAATAATTCTACCCGAAAGGAGGTGAATAAATGAAAAAAATAATAAGTGCAGCTTTTGGCGCAGCTTTATTTTTGGCAAGCGCCGCTCCGTCATTCGCTGCCAATTCAATCAGCATTATTGATACCGGTGCTGAATCTTGGAATATTGGTGCAGTATTAAAGTTAAGAAGAACTGAGGTCAGAAATCCTCAAACAGCCAAAGTCACCAATAGTATCACCAATAACGTCAATTCCGGTCACAATCAGGTAAATAATAATACCAAGGTATTAGGTGATGTTGCCAGCGGAGATGCCACATCACTCACTGACGTTTTGACTGATGTCAATAATTCCGATATTACTGTTAATGGTTGCGGCTGTGAGGAAGATAACGATATTACCATTGACCAGACAGGTTATAAATCGAAAAATATAGCTGTCATAGTTGATGCTCAATCCATAAAAGTTAATAATCGGCAGAATGCCACTATTGTTAATACTGTCAATAACAATGTAAATTCCGGTTATAACCAGACAAATAATAACACCAGAGTTGAAGGCGGTGTTTCCAGCGGAAACGCCAGCTCAACAACTATTATTACAAACGTAGCTAATACATCAGCTATAACGGTCAATCCCTAAATAATTAACAGTATTGCTTTTGGTTGGCACATCTATAATGGGCTCTCTTGAAAAAGGGAGCCCATTTATATAGAATAGGTTGTCTTTATGCGCCATTTCAAAAAAGCCGTTCTGATTTACTTCTTTATTAACCTCTTTCTTTACCTCTATATGTGGAAATATCACTATTTGGTACCTTTTAATGAATCTAACTATCTTTATGCCTCTCATCATTATTTACTTGAGGACCGGTCAAAGGGTCAATTTAACTTCTTGCGCGCCTTAGGTCAATTCGACGCCCAGTGGTATTTAAAAATTGCTGACAGTGGTTACCCGAAAAATCCCACCGTAATCGTCATGGAAGATAAAACAGTTATGGATGGTCTGACTTATGCTTTTTTCCCTTTGTATCCGTTGATCCTATCCGTCTTAAATATTCTCTTCAATAATATCGAAATTACTGCCTTCATTTTTACCCAAGTCATGCTGATTGCCAATTTTATCAGTTTGTATTATGTGGTTAATGATCTTTATGGTGAAAATATTGCTTATAAAACGGTTTTCCTGCTTTTTCTCTTTCCCTTCAGTATTTTTTTCAGAAGCTTCTTTTCAGAATTGGTTTTTCTACCGTTATTAATTTGGTACTCGTATTTTCTTATTCAAAGAAAATGGTTTATTACCTCCGTCTTTACCGGTTTACTTATTATTACCAGATCCCCGGGCCTCTTTCTCATACCGTTAACTTTAATTTTATTGTTTTTTGATCTCATAAAAAGAAAATTGAATATTATTAGGGTGATTTTTTATTTATTAATAATCTCTGTACCTTTTTCTGTCTGGTTATTCTTCAATTATTATATGACAGGCAGAATGTTGTATTGGCTGGAAGTTCGCAATTCATGGTTTTCTTCTGAGAGTATTATAAATACTGTTAGCTACAATCTTTTACTCCTAAAATCATTTTTCAATCTTCCTTTACTTGCCTTGCACGGCTCCAGAATAGATAGTCTGATTATAATTTATTCATTTATAATGTTGTTTTATGGACTGAAATTTCTCAGGAAAGAATTATGGTGGATTTCATTTCTGTTGTTAACTCCCTTGCTATTTACGGATACCACCTCCTTTTCCCGCTATCAGACAGTCTCCTTTCCTTTGTTCGTCTATCTTGCTTCGACCCTCAATCGTAGATGGTTTGCCGCCATAGCTTCTGTTTTTTACGCCGTGCTTCTGTTTGCTTCCCATTACTTTATTAACTGGTACTGGTTGGGATAATTTACCTCAATTTTGTGGATAAAATTTTAAATATATTATTCTGATAATTAAATCTTGACAAAAGATAGTTTTTAATTGTAATATTCTTTAGCTTCCTGCCCCAAGTAGTATGTTCAAAAACGGCTGGAAGAAAAAATTTAAAGATTACATCACTCGGAAAAAGAGATTTCTTATAATTCTTGTTGTTGTTTTGGTAGCCTTCACCTACCTCAATTTATCCTCTAAAAAAACTTCAGGTAGCTCCAACGGAGCTAAAACGGTTACTAGCTCAGTCGATAAAAGTTTTGAATTTCCCGCTCTTGATAATCAGGGCAAACCGTTGAAAAATATCATCAAATTCAAAATATACAGTGTCGAAAAAACCAATCAGGTCTTAGTTAAAGACCAGATCTTTACCGCTAAGAACAACAAGCTGTTTCTAATCGTCAATCTGGAATTAAAAAACGATGCCACTGTTCCGGTCAATATCTTGCCGGGGGATGTAATTAGACTTTCGCTTGATAACGATAAGGAAACTAGATATGCTCCGGATCTTCATAACAATCTGGTTCCCGTGGCCGCCATCTCCACCAAGGTAGACCGGATAGGCTTTGTTATTCCTGATACCGCCCAAAAATTCTATTTATTTATCGGTGAAATTGAAGGGGAAAAACAGGAGGTTAGTCTGGATTTTCCCTCTTGACAAGCTAAACTAAGTTTTTTATATTGCTAATAAATTTATCTCTGCCTCTGTCCTCATAAATTAATCTGCCCCTATATTAGACCTCTGCCCGACAGCTAACTGAAAAATGGTCGATTATTCAACCAAAAAAATAACTAAAGATCTGGTGGATGAAATTAAACTGTCATTGAAAAATGTTCGCGGTTGGGGTTCCGTGGAAATTTACGTGCAGGATTTTAAAATAACTCAGATTACAGAACGGAATATCAAAAAAACCAGTCTAAACATACGAGAATTGTAAAAAATAAAAAGTCTTAGACTAAAGACCAAAGTCCAAAGACCAACATACCGACCGCACACGGAGGTAACCATCGATTTAATCGAGGTTACCTCTTTTATTTTGCTTTGCCCGCCATAGCCTTGGCGAAGGCGGAGGAAAAGAATATTGACTTAATAAATTGGGATAACAAATCAAGCTATTCTAGGAAGGCTGATTTGTTATTCATCATGAAAAATGGAAAGGAGGTGAAAAAATGAAAAAATTAGTAACTTTAATTGGTAGCGCTGCACTTTTTGCCGCTGCCATAATTCCGGCTATTGCTGCCAGCAACGATTGTAGTAATAGTACGACAGGTCCCTTTTCCAACAATACCTGCAGCATAACGAATTCGGATACTATCACCGTAAATAATGTCAATGATGCCAGGATAAGAAATGATGTGGATGCCAAAAGCAATACTGGTGGAAATTCTACCAGTTACAACACCTTAGGTGGCAGTATCGTTACCGGTGATGCCACGTCTAATGTCACTGTATCCAATGTGGCCAACATTAATACAACCAACATCACCGCTGCTTTAGCAGCTGCATCTCAGAACAGTGGTTCCAACTCAATTACTGGACCCAATTCTGATAATAATGCATTCTTAACCAATTCATTTTTTGCAGATGTTTACAACAGCAATCAGGCTGATGTAAAAAATGATGTTGAAGTCAGATCGAATACTGGCAAAAACGACGCTGACTACAATACCGGTCCGGCCAGTATTAATACTGGTGATGCCTGGTTAGGTTTATTGGTTAATAACCATATTAACGATAGCCTGACAGCCATCCGCGGTGGAGCTGGCGGATCCGGCAGCAATACTGCAGAGAATTCAACGACCGGACCATTTTCTAACAACACTGTCAGTATCCTCAACAGTCACTCCGCAACCGTTAACAATGTTAATGATTTGCGCGTTAAAAACGATGTTGATGCTAAAGCCAATTCCGGCAAGAATGACGCCAACAAGAATACTCTTGGCGGTGACATAACAACCGGAGGTGCCGCAGCCGGCGTCGGCGTGGATACTCAGGGAAATATCAATTCAACCTTGATCGCTATGGCATTGGGTGGATTTGATAACGAAGGTTCCAACAGTGTCACCGGTCCGGGTGGAGCAGGAGATCCGAATGTAGTTTATATCTCCAACAGTAGAAATGTAGTTGTCGATAATTGGAATAATAAATGTAGAAATGAAGATGAAGCAGAAAAATGGTGGTGGAATCCTTGGAAGCGGGTAAAACAAGAATGTAATCCAGCTTTCCTAGGCGTCTTCAACGATGTCGAAGTGAAATCAGAT
>MFJM01000044.1 GCA_001779205.1 Candidatus Gottesmanbacteria bacterium RIFCSPHIGHO2_02_FULL_39_14 | reverse complement strand
CTTGGGATTTTCCCTGATGAATTTAATATCAAGCATAAGTACTCCTTCTTATATTCTACTAAAGATAAGCCAATTTTTTATAATCATTTAATTTCCGGCGTAATTTTCCGTCAGCTTTGACATGTTTTTGGCTGGACAATAAATCCAGGCCTTTACCCACATATTTCCGGTATTTGCTCTTTAAAAGCTCTACCGTTCCGTCAAACCCGGCCGCCATGACCAGGACTGGTGCGAAACTCCTGCAATACAGAAATAATTCACTGTTTTTTTCGACGATTTCCCTTTTAACCACTCCGCCAAACCCTATAAACAGATCAACAACTTCTTTGCTCTCAAGATCAGTCACCGCATCCCCTACCATAATTCTTCTTCCCGTTATTTGGCGGATAACCTGAAGTTTTCCGTGGTTGCGCCTAAGAGGTCCTCCGATAAAAGTCCGGTAATTGCCCTCATCATCAAATAATAAATCGTTGCCGTATATATTCCGGTCAGGGATGCCTAAATTTCTGCCGAAAAAAGTCAGAGCCGGAGTGTAACTGCCGGAAACGATATAAATTTCTTTTCCTAAAAACTTCAATGCTTCAAGAACTCCTTTGACATCTTCCAGCAGATTGTCCAGATACAGCCTGCCTATCTTCTCCAAATCCTGTTTTTTAGGTTTGGTCAACGCCAGCCTTTTCTCAAAGGCCTCGACATACTTTATTTCACCCTCCATAGCCAGTCTGGTAAGCTTTGCTACCGCTTCCTTTTTGCCTACCAGTGCAGCCAGCTCGTCAATGCCTTCAATCGCTGAAAGCGTACTATCACAGTCAAAAATCACCGTGTCAAAACCGCCGACTAATCTTCTTTGTCTTATCTTTTTAAAGACTTGTGGATTTAGTAAATTACTGGGAACTTTTCCCTCCTTAAGCTGCAATATGGCATGGACAACTTCGGTTATTGATTGCTTTTGGGATTCATGGGTCGAGCCGCCGATATGGGGCGTGGCAATGACATTAGGTAAATCAAGAAGTCTTTTGTCAATCGGCGGCTCTTTGGTAAAAACATCAATGGCCAAACCTGCCACCGACCCCTGTTCTAAGGCTTGAAAAACCGCTTTTTCATCTACCACTCCTCCCCGGCTGCAGTTGATGATAAAAACTTCTTTTTTACAGAGTTTAAGCGTATAAGAGTTCAGCATGCTGTGGGTCAGATAAGTCATCGGTACATGAAAGGTTATGACATCCGAAATTTTGAGCAATTCTTCGAAAGTCATTTTGGTTACCTTTTTCGGCAACCTGGTATACGGCTCGCAAACTACAACCTTCATACCCAGTCCGTTGGCCATCCGGAAGACTTCGCGGCCCACGTTGCCGAAACCGACTATCCCCAGAGTTTTCCCCAAAACCTGGCTGCCTGTATATTTTGATTTTGCCCAAATGCCCTTTTTCAATTCATCATTAGCTTGGGGAATATGCCGCATTAAAGAAAACATGAGGCCGATAGTATGTTCCGCTGTCACCCGGGCATTACCCTTCGGTGCATTAACAACCGCTATATTTCTTGCCGTGGCCGCCTGGATATCAATATTGTCTACCCCAATTCCCGCCCGGGCTATCGTTTTCAATTTATTGGCTTTGACAATTAATTTTTCGGGAAGCGCGGTCGAAGATCGGGTTATAATCACCTCATAATCTCTGATTATTTCCGCCAGCTTCTCATCAGTCAAACCGGTCCTGACCTCAATCTGAAAATATTTCCGGAGCGGCTTCAAACCTTCTTCGTTAATTTTGTCCGCAACTAAAAGCTTACTTTCCATTACCATTACTCCTAAATTGATAAATTACTTTATCATTATCTCTCTTGGGATTATATTCTTCATTTAGATCTGATAAAAGCCCTATCCCAAAAGCTAAATCATTAAATTGGGTAGCGGGTCTTTTTAATTGAAATACTCCTAACCTTAATAAATACTGATAATAACCACTCCTCATAATTTTCCGGCGGTTTCGGCCTTCAAAAATCGGTAAAATAGCCTCAATTGCATCAACGGCAATATCACTCTCAGGGATGGCTTCATCCCTTTCATTCCAGCAGGTCATACAGATTTTTATATCAGCATCAACCCCCATATCGTTGGTGCCGTCCCCGAAGACTCCAATCGGTCCCTCTATTATTCCTTTTTCTCTTAATTCTTTCACCAGTTCTCTCTTGCCGTTTGTCCTGACTAACACATCCTGATCTCCAATTTCGGTATAACGGCCTGTTCTGCTGTTTTTATATAATTTGTTGGTATAAAATGGACAGTGGAAATATCCTGCAATTGATTTAGTTACTTTATCCATTCCGCCGGTTACTACTAGGACATTTATTCCGCTGTCCATCAGTGCATTAACCACCTCAACCGCATTGCTTGAAATTAATTCGATATTCCTCTGGTCTGCTGCTCCAACCATATATTCAGTTGGTTGGTTTATTGCCAATCTGGCTATTAAACTCCTCTCATACTCTCTTTCATTTTTTCCGTTTTTGTTATTCATAGCTTTATTAGTAATGCCTCTAACTTCCTTTTCCGCTCCAATCATGGCTGCCCAAAAATTCATTGCTTCATTACCGGTTAAACTGCTTTCTAAATCCAAAATAACAGTGTTAACCCCATTTTCCAAAATTGATCGTTTTTCAGGGCTTAATAAATTAAATTCTCTTTCTGATTGCCTTTCAGTTTTAATCATAAAAAAACCGTCCTTGATATAGGACGGTTGGTACCGTGGTGCCACCTATTTTACCCCGATGCATATCGGGACCTCTCGAATCATTCTATTACGGGAATTCCCGGCTCTCCTTAATCACCTTCATGCTTGCCCTGAGCGAGCGAAGCGAGTCGAAGGGTTTTCGGAGGCACGCTTTGCTTTTAAAGCAAAATACCGGGGGAAAATCCGGTACATGCGTTTTATAACTTTTCCAGAAAGTTTATCAGAAACTCAATTTGTGTCAATAGGTCTATTATAAGCTTCTATTACCCTTGTGTATTCCTGATCAAACGAAGTTTTTAAATCCGTCATTATGTTATCCCCTATGTTATCCCCTCTCATAATACCTATATCTTCAAGTGCAGGTCCTATTGCATTTATAAAATTAATTACTTTATCAGAATATTCACCTGAGCCTTCTGTGCCATCTCCAATATGTAATGAAGTTATACTTCCGCCTGGTTTTGCCTTACCTATAAGATCTTTACAGTAACCAGTAATATAAGTCTGAAAAAATAGACTAAAATCCTCTCCAAGTTCTTCATAATATTCGGCAATAATGACAGGATGATTCACAAAAAAGAAAATCCCTTTATAAGTATTATACAGAAACTCCCGTAATTTTAGACTTGAAATGTCTGAAATGGATGTTGCCCATAAACTGTTTCTTTCTTCAATAGTATCTTCATCCAAAATCTCACCGTTTCTCTCTTGTTCTAGTTTTCGCAAAGCCAGATTCAATAAGGAAATTGCTGAGGCAGGTGGCTTGTTTTCAGCTTGAGGTACTTTTTCTTCTTTTGTACTAAGTATTTCTGCCATAGCTTATATTTGCCCGATATTATGCCACTTTTCTCCTTTTTGTCAACTATAGGCTATCATTTTGCTTCGAAATCAGATGGTATAATATTGATTATCATGAATATGAAAGACAAAAACGAGGAGTATTGGAAAAAGAAACTGTCCGAAGAACAGTATCAGGTCTGCCGGCTGGGGCGGACGGAAACCCCCTTTTCAGGCAAATACTGGGATAATCATGAAACCGGTATGTACCACTGTGTTGTCTGCAACGAACCGCTTTTTTCCTCCGACACCAAATTCGAATCAGGCACAGGTTGGCCCAGTTTCTATAAGGCTGTTGATGACGGGAATATCGAGCTTGAACAAGACAGAAGTCACGGTATAGTTCGGACGGAAGTTGTCTGTGGTAAATGCGGATCTCACTTGGGACATTTGTTTGAAGACGGGCCTATAACCCTGCCTGACGGCAGGCAGGCGACCGGCCAAAGATATTGCATCAACTCCGCTGCCCTCAATTTTCTGCCGAAAGAATAATCATTTCTGCTCCATCAGCCATTTATCGGCATCCAAAGCTGCCATGCAGCCGAATGCAGCCGCTGTAATTGCCTGTTTGTAACGGTAATCGTGGACATCCCCTCCTACAAATACTCCTGGGACACTGGTTGCGCTTCGGAATTTCAATAGTCCCTGCTCATCTGGAATTTCCTTGCGGACAATATAGCCTTTTTTATCCAATTCAATACCTTTGAATCTGTCGGAATTGGGTTTATGGCCGATGGCGACAAAGACTCCGTCGGTATCAAAATCAGTTTCCTTACCGCTCACCGTGTCTTTCAATTTCACCCCCGTTACTTTTTCTGCCCCCAAAAATGCAGTAACTGTTTTATTCCATAAAACTTTGATTTTCCCATCGTTAAAGACCCTCTGCTGCATAGCATGAGATGCCCGGAATTTATCCCGGCGGTGGATGATGGTCACACTCTTGGCTACATTGGCCAGAAACAGGGCTTCCTCCATGGCGCTGTCCCCGCCTCCGACGACGACGACATTTTTACCCCGGAAAAAGAAAGCATCGCAGGTCGCGCAAGTGGAAACGCCTTTGCCTCGCAGTTGCATCTCCCCCGGAACATTGAGCCAGATACTATCTGCGCCTGTGGCGATAATGACAGATTTTCCCCTGTATATCTTTCCTTCTGCCGTAACCTGGAAAGGTTTTTTGCTGAAATCAGCTTTCTCAAAATCCGCGTTAACTACCTCTGCTCCCAATCTTTCTGTCTGTTTTCGCATATTCAGCATCAATTCTGGCCCCTGGATACCATCGGGAAAGCCAGGATAATTCTCAACCAAAGTTGTCAGCATGAGTTGCCCGCCCCAGCGGACCCCGCTTAAAAGAAGTGTTTTTCTACCTGAACGTACAGCATAAATAGCCGCCGAGAAACCGGCCGGTCCGGAACCTATGATAATGACGTCATACAGGATCTCTGTCATGGAAAATTAGTGGAGTACCTTTTCAATTTCAAAAGCCAAAGTATCTTTAGCCTGAACTCCAATCCATTGTTTGACAGGTTGCCCTCCTTTAAAAAGCATCAGGGTCGGAATGCTCATAACACTGAATTTGGCAGAAGTAGCCGGATTTTCATCTACATTCAGTTTGGCAATAGTCACTTTACCCTCGTATTCCTTTGCCAGTTCCTCCAGAATGGGATTTTGAATTTGGCATGGTCCGCACCAGATAGCCCAAAAATCAACCAAAACCGGCGCTGAGGCCTTTATAACTATATCATCAAAATTACTGTCGGTTACCATTACTTCTGCCATTTGAATTTCCTTTCAATTAATAATTTAACCTGTTTATTTTAGCAAAAAAAAGGGATTACAGACACTGGTATTTTTATGCTAATATGGATTTAATGGAAAAAGACAAAATCACTTTTTCAGTTTCCAAAAAAAAACTGATAATTACCGCTGTTATCCTAATTATACTTTTTCTGCCGATACCTTCATATCAAGATATCCCGGTCTCCTGCCCATTATATGGGATGTTGGACAAAGGTTATAACCCATTTCCCTGTCCTCCCCCGAAAAAAGGCTGGGTTATGACCGATTCTCTCTTTTTCAGAATTGCTGATTTAATTAAGAATAATCTTTTCTACCCGCCTCAGGAAGGCCAAACTGAGACCGTACCCGGGGAAGCAGGCATCATTGATTCAGCAGAGCCCGGAGAAGAATAAACGCTTCTCTTTAAACACCGG
>MFJM01000043.1:5220-29832 GCA_001779205.1 Candidatus Gottesmanbacteria bacterium RIFCSPHIGHO2_02_FULL_39_14 | reverse complement strand
TTTTCTAACTTAAATAAGATATTATAAGAAACGATCAAAATAATAACTACTATAACAATCAATATCGGCACAAAAATCTTTTGTTTTATCATATATTTACTTTTTACTTATAACTTATTTCTTATCACTAATTAAAGTCCGTTATAATGCGGCGGATCTCCGGGTAGCGGTCTGTGAAAATTAAAATTTTTCTCCCTGCCGGTAAACGCATCCGGTATATTATAAAAATTAATCAAATCGCCCCCTGACAACACCGCACAAAATAAATCTACTGCGATTCCGGCTTGATGCAGGCTCTTTCCTGGCGGAGCCACTCCGCAGTTTGGATTGGTATCACAATTTTTTCCCCTCCACAACCCCTCCTGTTCCGCGTAAGACCGGTAGCCGTAGGCTACAAACGGTTCGCAGTCATAATTACTAACAATGTATTTCAGCATTTTTTTTAAATCTGAAGCCAGACACGTATTGTATTTTATGTTCGCGTTATATACCCAGAATTCATTCCCCAAGGCATTATTTAAATTAGACAAATCAGGCGGGACAAAAGATGAATTGTAAAACGGATACATAGTCGATTGAGTACATAATGAAGTATCTTTTAAATATCTGGGTTTTGGCATCTGTAAAGACAGACCCATGGCATCACAGTCGGATTGCAATCCCCGGTTGCTTGGCGTACAGGAATCCCCGCCTCCGTTGCCGCCCGGATCGGTCGGACTGACCGGTGTCGGCGACGCCGCGCTCGTCGGGGTAATAGTGGGCGTCCGTGTCGGCGGTGGTGTAAAGCTTTTGAATTTTATCGTCGCCGGATCAGTCGGCGTCTGCGCCCAAGCCGGCATCCTGCTAATGATAATCAAATTAAGAAAAATAACCACCAAGACCGGGACGGTCCTGGAATTCATTATTCTAACAGTCCGGAGAATAAGCTTTTTTACCATAGATTACAGACTTGTTAAATTCAGTTTTCTGTCAATACTGTTACTTTTCTTCTGCTGTCTAATAACAAGTTATATTTCTTTTCAAATATATCTTTTTTTCCTAATAATAAAGGCGTAGTTTCAACTTCTGAATCAACTGCACTGCAAAGAATTTTTATCTGTTTCATACCGATCCTAATTGAAGTATGGAATTCGCTGTAATTGAATGATAGGATAAAATAATTTACCTAGCCCCTTTATTTCAGCGTATTCAAAGGGATATTCCAAAAACATATTTAGCGTTCTTTTCGGGGATCCAGGATATAGTCACATCAGCTTTTTTTCCGGTTTTTTTAAAAAGTACATCCAGCCTCTTTGCATGGGCGATAATCCTGCCTGTTTTCCGGTTCTTTGCCACATATCCGGGCCCGTATTTTTTAATTAGATCAGTTATATTAATATGCTTCATATGTTGTAAGTATATCTTAACTTCGATCTGCGCTCAACCATATAGCAACTTTGTAACTGTTCAGAGTTACGGACACAACTTATGTCATTGCGAGGAGCGAAGCGACGTGGCAATCTCGTTGTAACGCTCTAATTCCGTTCGGGATCGCCACGCCTGACGGCTCGCGATGACATAGTTTGATATGATTTTGTCAGTGAGTCTGAACAGTTACGCAGCTTTCTGTATCAATCGTTTACATTCTCTCCACAGTCTCAATTCCCAATAGATAAAGTCCTCTCTTTATTATAACCGCAGTAGCCGCTGTCAGTGTCAATCTGAATTTCTTATATTCCTCATTACCTCCGAGAATCGTATGCTTTTGATAAAACAGATTGAATTTCTGTGCCAGATCATATAAATAAGAACAGACTAGTGATGGCGCCAGATTCCTGGCCGCCTCCCAGACAACCTCCTCAAACTTATAAAACATTCTCAACAATTCCATCTCTTCATTATTTATATTAATAAATTCCTCATCAGTTTTGAGTTTTGCGTCATCCGCTTTGCGGATGACGCTTCTGCACCTGGCATACGTGTACATCAGATACGGCCCGCTGTCCCCTTCAAAAGTAACCGATTTCCCGAAATCAAATATGACATCATGGCCGATATTGCTTTTCAACAAAGCGTATCTTATCGCTCCCAAAGCCACTTTTTCCGCTGTAATCTGCTTCTCTTGTTCGGGAAGCGATATCTTTTCCATTATTTGCAAAGTTCTTTTTTTCGCCTCATTTAAAAGCCACTCGAAAGTTATGACATTTCCTGTTCTTGATGACATCTTACCCTCCGGCAGTTTTACCATTCCGTGCGCCAGGTGAAAGGCTTTTTTGCCCAATTCAGGCTCAATTTTCATTAAGACTGCCTTCACCACGTAGTAATACTCGTCAATTTCCTTGCCGAAAATATTAATCGACATGTCATAGGGAAAATCCTGGAATTTAGCCAAAGCCAGGCCTAGATCTTTAGTTTCATATGTTGGTAACCCCAATTTATTAATAAATACCCTCGTATGCAGGCCTTCTTTCTCTCCTTTATAGACAACAGCTCCTTCACTTTTTTCCAAGACACCTGACTTTAATCCCTTCTCCACTGTCTTCATCCCCAATTCTCCCACCCAGGATTCCGGATAATAGCCGTCAAACTTGGTGCCTAACCTCTTATATATAGATTCAAAATATTCCAAACTCCATCTCAATCCCGCTTCATAAACATCGCGTACCTGATTGTATTGGTTCTCTTTGCCTTGAATAAATTTTTTATAATCAATTATCGGTTTCCAATTTCTCTCTTTCTTTAAGACTTCCTGGGCCGCTACATACACGGAATAATTTATGTCTTTTATTTGCTCTGCAATCTCTTTATCTTCTTCATATTTACTGACTCCCAAAGCATATCCTTCACCTAAGAATCGCTGCCTCTTGTTAAGGGAAAGCTTTTCCAAATCTTCTAATCCAATATTTCTGCTTTTCAAGTTGGTCATCATTCCCCAAACTGATTTGGCAATATGCATGCCTGCATCTCCGTAAAAATCAGCCCGCCAGACTGTCGCACCGTTCTCTTCATAAAGCCGTGCCACGGCTTCCCCTATTACATTTGAATAAAGGTGTCCGAGATGGAATTCTTTAAATGGATTAGGGTCGGTATACTCAACTGAAATCTTTAAGCCGGTTAACGATAAATCATGCCTGACCTTATCAGTTTGTCCTGTTTTGATGCTCCAATCATTATTTAGCACTCTATCCACTTGACTGATAAGCCATTTTTTGGCTATAAACAGGTTTACGAACCCGGGAAGCTCAAATTTTACATTCTCCAGGATATCACTTACATTAATAATAATACTCTTATCACTATTACTATCAGCCTTAACTGATATCATTTGATGTTCTCTTATATATTCATCTATCTTTCGGCTCAATTTTTCCGCCGCCTCAATTGGCTTCATTTTTAATTGTCCTGTCAGAATCATGGCTATATTTGTCGAATAATCCCCATAGTTATTTATTTTAGGATGTTCAATTTTTATGAAATTTTCAGTCAGTTTTACTTTCTCAAAACTCTCCGCCACCACCTTCTCAATAACAACCTTTATCATTTGCTGAATCATCGGCAGATTCTTCTCTAGAAGTTCACTGGCCGGATTTAAAATTTTCTGCTGAATCTTCTTAACTTTCTCTTCCCTCTTCTCTTGTCTCCCGGTTATTTTTGCTTTCTTAACTATTCTGGTTTTATCGGCAACCAAATCAAAAGAAATGCTTGGTTTATTTGAATTAAGAATATGACTTTGAACTTCGCCTTGCAAAAGGTTCTTAAGGAGTTTTTCCGCTTCCCGGATTGCTTCATTAAATACTTCTTTAGAAACCTCCGGCACTTTTTCAATTACCAAAACAGCCTGCTTCGTATCCTTATCTATCTTAGTTCTGTCAGCCTCGCGCCAGTTCCATTTCCTGCAGATAAAGCCTTCCATATCCTTATAAATCACTTCTCCGAGATCGCAGTTCTGAACTTCACTGCTTCCGATGTAAACTCCTTTCTCGCTTCCATTGGCAAAAGTCAGGCTGATATCACCTTCCGTCTTATCCAGATCTTCCGCACCGGCCGGTAAATGGTATTTAAGTGAAATATAGTTGTAAAGATCTACCAGATTATTTATCTGCGGAATAGGTTTTTCCCCTCCTCTGGCTCTTCGGAGTAACGCTTCTACCGAAGACCGGAAATCCTTTGGATTAGAGCCTAATTCTCTATATATCTTGCGCCAGGCAGAAATTTCAGGCAGGCTCCCCATTTCTACATCGACCAATAGTTCTTTCTGCTTCTTCTCTTCAGCTCTCAACAATTTCAATATTTCATCATAATGTCCCTTATTATCGATCCCTTTAATCACTAATACCCCAATCTCCACTCCCGGAAATCTCTCAAAAATCTTAGAATCAACTAAAAATTTCATATTTTCTCCGCCACTACCCTGACCGGCACCCCATCGGTATTAACTTTTAACGGAAATGCAAATACTCTGAATTTTTCCGGTAATTTATCAAGATTGCAGAGGTTTTCAATAATCAGGATATCATGGGAAAGAAGTATTTTATGGATTGTATACGGCTTTATGTCCGGACTGGGGCAGTCAATCCCCACCATTTTTACTTTTAGTTCCGAAAGTCTTATGGCTAATTTTTCGCTTAATACCGGATGATTCGCAAAATAATCCCGGCTCAATATCTTCTCTGCAAATCCTGTATAAAACAAAACAAATTGATTTTTAATTACTTTAATATTATTTAATATATCAATATCAATCACATTCGAATTTAGGGCTTTTATTACAATCCCTTCCCCGCTGAAATTATCAAGGGGAATCTCTACCAATGTTTTTCCTCCCTCAACAAAATGCGCCGGAGCGTCAATATGAGTCGAACAATGTCCGGAAAATCTGTAATTATGCAATGAAAATCCGCCTTTCTTCAAGCTGTATTTCTGTTTAATTTCCACTTTCGGATCCCCCGGATATACCGGAGTTTCATTCGAAAAATCCCAGGATAAATCTATGAACTTTGCCTTCATCAGTTAATTTTAGTTTAGCATAATTATTTTATTGGCTTCCTTATCTAATAACTTTTTAGCCTGATCCAGCTTTTTCTCTTTCAGAGCAATGTCTTTCTTCAGGGTTGAAAGCTTTAATTTTATATCCTTAATCATTTTCCTGACTTCCTCCGGCGCCGGTCCCCCCAGGCTTTTTTGCAGCCTGACGCATTTTTCTGCCTCTTTAAAATCTGCTATCTCTTCTTCCGATACTTTTATTTCCCTCCCGATTGCCTTTTTGGCCGCCTCGGCAATTATTTCCGGCGTCATTTCGGCAAAACTTTCTTTGAGAAATCCGTCTTTTATCATCGTCTTGACTATTTTATGAGCCTGTCTGAATGATATTCCAGCCTTTACTGAAATCTGCACTGCAACGGATGGAGCAATTGAAAAATTGATATTTGCCGCCTTCTCCATCTGCTGCTTATTAACTTTCAGAGTCGCAATAATCCCTCCAACCACCGGAAGGCTCTTGATTATCGTTTCCAGAGATTTAAATAAAACGGGCTTTGTAGCTTGGGTATCCCTGTTAAATCCTGACGGCAGGCATTCCATTATCAGATATATCTCCATAAAAGCGCTTGGTAATTTCGCCATATTGGCACGGACCACCTCCAGCGTGTCCGGATTTTTAAGATTCGGCTGGGCAGTGCCTCCTGTTGTATATAAATCATCTATTGTCAAAAGCCCGAATTCATGCGTGGAAAAAATAATCACTTCATTCATCGTCCTTTTAATGTGCATAGCCAAAATCGAAAGCTCAGCCATAAGTTTCGCCTCAATCTCTCCTCTCTGATTGGCGGTGTATAAACTGTGAGCTGTGGGTTTGTCAAACCCTAAAAGTCTGCTGGTTAAATTTCTGTCAATCGGCAGATGCGTCCCGGCCATTTCAAAGATTCCCAACGGGCATTGGTTAACTGTATCAAAATGTTTAATAATATTACTTAAATCATCAAGAAAATGATAAGCTTTCCCGGTCAGAAAATGAGCCCAGGTCACCGGCTGGGAAACCCTTAAATGGGTATATCCCGGCATAACAGTCTCAAAATGCTTTGCCGCTTCCTGATTTATTCCCCTGATAAGATCAGTCAGTTGTTTGCAAATCAGGATGATTTTTTCCCTCATATAAATCCTGGTATCCGTATATACCTGGTCGTTCCTGGCAATCCCCAACCTTAAATATCCTCCTGTCTGAATACCGTATTTTTCGATTAGATACTGCTCCACATTGCTGTGGACATCTTCCAGTTCTCTTTTCAGAATAAATTGACCCTTCTGATCAAGCTTTATAATCTCCCGCAAACCATTTAACAATTTAACAACAATCTTCATATTTAATATTTTCTGTTTGGAAAGCATCACCAAATGTGCCATATTGACCAAACATTCGTATTGAACAAAGGCCGCATCCAAAACAACATCCTCTCCGGCAGCGTATTCTATAGCGATCTTCCCGAAATCCGCGCTCTCCCCTTCTCCCCAAAATGGATTGGTGTTTTGATCTTTCATATCACTAACCTCCATTTAATACATTTATAATATTCTCCTTATGAACAGACGAAAACAGGTACTCCTCATATCCGTAGGGGACAAAATCAGTCAGGTCGGGATATATTGATTTGACCAGAGAATAAGGAGCGCTCCTTTTTATGACTTTTATATTCCCTTTATATAGAAAAAGGCTTACTTCACCCATAACATAGGATTGTAGATGTTTAATTAATCCAGTTAATCCGGCCATTAGCGGGCTGTACCAGTAGGAATAATAAGCCAGTTCAGCCCATTTTTTGTCAATTACCTGTTCTTTAAAATAAAGAGTCTGCTTGGGCAATACCACCTTCTCCAGTTCCTTATGGGCCAATATCAGAATATCAGCCGCCGGACTCTCATATACCCATCTGAATTTGTTCCCGTACAGCCCGTTCTCGATCATGTCGTGCCTGCCAATTCCGTGCTTTCCGCCTGATTGGTTTATCATCTTGATAAGTTCAACCAGCTCCATCTTTTTCCCGTTGACGGAAACCGGCACACCATTGACAAATTCCACCACAATTTCTTCCCCTTTTGCCGGTCCTGAATGCGGATCGGCTGTCCATTTGTACGCTTTCTCAGGGACCTCCTTTTCAATATTGTCAATCGTCCCGTAATTTATGGCTACCCCCCATAAGTTTTCGTCATAGGAAAAGGGATTTTTATAATCAACCGGTATCGGTATGCCTTGCTTATGGGCAAACTCCGCCTCCTCCGCCCGTATCGGATTCCAGTCATGGATCGGTAAAACCACCGGCATATCAGGGGCTAAAAACTTAAAAACCATGTTGATCCTGAAGGCGTCCGCCCCTCTTCCCTTACAGCCGTGGGCTATGGCGTCAACCTTTAATTTTTGGGCTGCCTCAACGCATTTTTTGGCCGTCAATGGCCTTGCCAGTGATGTCGACAGGCAGTATTTTTCGTCATAATAGGCGTTGGCAAATATTGCCGGCAAAATCCAATTATTGGCAAATTCCTCGCTGCTTTTTATAGTCAGATGCTCAATAGCCCCCAGCTTTAAGGCTTTCTCGCCCATCTTCTTGGGATCCTGAAACTTTTGCCCCAGGTCAACGGTTGCCGTGATCACTTTGTACCCGTAATATTTCTGGAGTAAGAACACGCAAATCGACGTATCCACTCCGCCTGAATACATCAACAGGCAGGTTTTTCCGGCTTTTCTATTTTTAATAAAGTTTATTGATTTTTTTGGTAATTCCATATTTGCCTCCTAATTTTTCTTTACTAATTTAATTAATAATGCCTTTTGTACGTGCAAACGATTATGTGCTTGTTTAAAAACAACAGATTGCGGTCCGTCAATTACTTCGCGAGTTACTTCCTGACCTCTGTATGCCGGCAAATCATGCATGAAAATTGCCTGGCTGTCGGCCAATTCCATTAATTTGCCTGTCACCTGATAAGGTAAAAAAGTTTTTAGTCTTGTATCTTTATCTTTCTCGTCTCCCATGCTGATCCAGGTATCGGTGTATACAACATCAGCTTTATAAATCGCTTTTTCCGGATCGACTGTTTGCTGGATTAAAGTTTTGGTTTCCCCGGCAATTTCCCTGGCTTTTTCCAATATTTCGGATTTTAAAAAATACCCTTGTGGGGATGCGCATTTAAAATCAATCCCCAGAATTGCCGAACCCAGGCAAAGTGAGTGTGCAATATTGTTTTCACCGTCGCCTATAAAACAGATTGTCAAACCGGCTAATATACCTTTCACTTCCAGAATTGTCATAAAATCTGCCAAAGCTTGGCAGGGATGTTCCAAATCGGAAAGCCCGTTAACCACCGGCACTTTTGAAAATTCCGCCAGTTCTTCTATGGATTGATGTTTAAATGTTCTCGCGACTATCAAATCCCCCATTCCTGAAGTCACTCTGGCCACATCGGCAATCTTTTCTCTTACTCCCATGCCGATCTCCGCCATTCCCAAATAAACTGCGTGTCCGCCCAACTGTGTCATGCCGGCCTCAAATGAAAGCCGTGTTCTCAAACTCGGCTTCTCAAACATCATTACTAAAGTTTTTTTATTCAGAACCGGCTTGTTAAAACCTATTTTCTTCAACTGCTTTTTCATGAATTTGGCCGCAGTAAATAAGTCCTTTATTTCCGGACCGGTTAAATCGCTTATCGATAAAAAATGCTTGTCTTTCATAGCCAAAAAAATCCGTCCTGTCTCCCGCAAAATGCGGGATTAAGGACGGTTACACCGTGGTGCCACCTTATTTCCCCCGATGGTCCCGATGATGTGCGTAACACGCACATAATATCGGGATAATATCGGGGCTCTTTCAGCGCTCCGCTTTCACCTCGCCGTAGTCTCGATTTTATCGGGACGAAGGTGGGTTCTCCGACACGCTTTTGTCCTATTTTACGGTTGACTTCCGTAGAGCATTTTGGCTCTCAGCCCGCCGGATCGCGACTCCGGCTTGCCCCGAAATTCATCAGAGCATTGCTTTATTTGAATTATTTATATTATATCAAACCTGTCAATCCGCTGTACCGGCAGGGGTCATCGGTATTACATTAGAAGCATCGGAAGCGGTTTCAATTGGCGCCGGATTGGATCAAGAATAAGTCTAAGACTTTCCAGTTCACCGTTTGCTAATATATGAATTTTTTTTTCGAAGTGGGTGTAATCCCTAATTCCTTTAGAACTTAAGCCGGTATTACTGAATAAGCGGCCCCGGAATCAACTAAAAATTTGGATGTTTTATTTTCTTTGGATTTTCCGGGTTGATAACCTTAATATCCAGCTTAGTAATCCCCATAGTGATTCATTATAAAATAATTAAGTTTTCGGTTCAACGCT
Organism: Candidatus Gottesmanbacteria bacterium RIFCSPHIGHO2_02_FULL_39_14; assembly: GCA_001779205.1. GTDB lineage: Bacteria > Patescibacteriota > Microgenomatia > 2-02-FULL-39-11 > 2-02-FULL-39-11 > 2-02-FULL-39-14. Next base: position 20,477 of record MFJM01000043.1, on the reverse strand, counting down.
TTATTGGAAAAATACACCGTGAAAGCGTCAACCCCCTGCTTCAGGAGGAGTCGAAGGTGTTGGAGGAGGAGCTAATCGATCACTGAATGTTAACAGTTCCAGCCGTCCCGGTGATCTGATGTTTTTCGCTCTCCAATTACCATATGTTGTCATTTCTACCACCTCTCCTGTTTCCAGCAGTCTTTCCTCAAATTTATAACTGGCTGGCATTCCCGGCACTGTCCTGATTTGCGCCTGATAAACCAGTTCTGTTACCCTTCCATTTGGATCGTAGCTAATATGTAAGTCCATCGCTAAATCCGGGAAATCTACTACTCTTCTTTCCGACTGTAATTGATCTTCTGGAATAAGATCCTGGCCTTCTCTGAAACTAATCGGTCTGCCGTTTGTATCAATGGTATATATCTCGGGACCGCGCGAAAATGATCCATCCGGAACTATTCCCGTTGCTCTCAATCCTCCGTCTACCGTTTTTTCCACATTATAGTCTGCAAAAATTGCCCGGATTTCTAAATTTTATGATCTCCATGTTTTTTTCTTAATTATATAGTCCGGGTCAAGATTTCTCTCTAAAGGTAGTATTAACATTGCTATTAATCGACAGAGTTTATCGGGTTTACTGAATATATCGGCGCTTGCTTGAATGGTCTGAAACTGTCCCGCCGGATTCAGCTTCGCGTACCAGGTTGATGCTGCTAACAATCTTCCCTTTTGTTCAAGTCTTAAATTTAGTCTGCTGGGATACTCATCGTCGCTTTTAGGCTTAATTAGCACATCAAGATCATCATCCGCTCCTTCCGGTACATTGATTGGGCCAATTGTAACCATCATCATATGTCCAACTGGAACAACAGTATAGCTGTCGATACTGGCTGATAACCCACTATCGTAAATATCGATGGATAAAGATCTTATCAGTAATTCCTTTTCTGCTGTCTGCATTTCCTCCTCCGGAGGATAAAATTCATTTCTTCCCCTGTAAAATTTGGCGGTATTCCACAAAGCAAAAAAAACTTCCCGGGGTTTCCTGTCAAAAAGGGCTCTTAATTTTTCTACATCTCTAGTATTGTAGTAATCCTCTAGTTTTATAATTCTGGAGAGAATCTGATTCTGCACAACCTCAATTTTTTTTCTTTCCGTCTCAATTGAACGTAACCGGCCGTCCGGTTGGAATAATTCCCTGAAATCATTGTTAATGGTCAACCCGAAAAAGGAAATACCATCCCGCTCAAGCTTCAGTCCTAAACCCAACTGCTCACCTTCCCTTTTTTTAGACAAGGAAACAGACACTTCCTTTTTTTCATCATATGGAAATAATAATTTCAATAATCCGCTCTCCCATAAGTAAGGTCTGTCTAAATCTCGCTGTCCGATTCTTATTTTTAATCTTTTCTTAGTCATATTTATTCCTTTGACAGATAACTCTGCCTCTCGGCTGGCCGGACTTCCGATGACTAATAAGGGAATATTACCCATAAACTGTCCTTTTTGCCCTTCCCGCATTCTTATCACTGGAACCGATTGAAAAAGCAGCGGCAAATGACCGCTTTCGGGATCCGTCACTTTGATCGGCCGGCCGTCAACCGCCCTGGCTTCTTCTATGTAGTTTAAAGCAGTATCTATCTTTGCCCTCATCTTATCTACTCTATTCTCTGCCGCCTGGTTGATTTTTTCGATAAATCTCGACATAAAGCCTCCAATTATATACTGTTAATATCAAAATTGTAAAAGTGTAATCAGGCTTTAACATTGGTCTTACAATCTTCCCTTAAACTTCTAAGTGAAAGGTTTCATGGATAAAGAAAAAAGCCTTTCCCGAAAATCTGCAAATTCTGCCGGTCAAACTAGTGCTATCGTGATAATTATTTTCCTGATTATCATAATAGCTGCTATTGTCTTTATTCTTCCCCGGGCAACCAGTACGGTCAGATCGCTTTTACAAAGAAACAGAAACAATATTGCCGGGGTAGAAAATATAGTGACTTCACCCACTCCGACCGTAAAGATAATCCCTGTAATATCAGCCACTCCGGGATCGAAATCTAAACCTAATGCAACAGCCACAATAAAACCTACAGTTAATCCAACGCTAACCCCGATTCAGATAAACAATACGATTCACGGTGAAATAAAAGTAAACAACAATTCAGGCAAAAATATAACAAAAGTTGTAATTGTTTATTGTGCTGAAGGTTCTGTTCTGAAGAAAAATGGGTAAATGTTGTTTATCCCGGAATAGTTGATTTCAAAATTAATATCCCGGGATCAGTTCAGTCGTCTGATCCGACATAGCCTTCATTCTCGACATTAGGAAGAGTTTCTTCCTCAAAGCCTTCTTCATCATTTCCTGCATAACCTTCATTGCTGATATCCGGCAATCCGCCGATATTTTCGGGAACGGTATCTTCAATTCCCTGGACTTGTTCTTGGTCCGGCGGGATAACCGGCGATCCTTCATCGATATTTACTGAAACTGGTTCCTCAACCCGTGTAACCGGAACCGGCTCCAAATTAGAAGGATTTGTCATGACAACTTCCCTTGCAGGAACTCCTTTGGCTACTCCTCTTACTCCCTGCCCTGTATAAAGAGCCCGATCGCCTTTAACCGGCACTAAGGCGAAGTAATAAGCTCTGCCGGGAACCAGGCTCCCCACTGTAAATTGAGTCACTTTACCAATATTTAACGCTCCGTATTCATATTGTCCCATCTTTGTCCCGTACACCAGGTGATAATTATCAACATCTTCGCGATGATACCACTTCAAAGTAACCTGTCCTACCCCCGGTCCCGACCAGACGCTTAAATTTGCTGCTTCGACCGCCATAGCTTTAGCGGAGGCGGCTCCTTGACTCACTGTAGTAGCGGCTTGGCTTGCCGAAGCCTTGGCGTAGGCGACCGTCCCACTCCCTGCCCAGGCTGTCACTTCATTGGAAAATGGACTGGCAGAACAATCTCGGGCTGCTGAAAGCACCAGGTAATATTTTGTCCCCGGCGTTAATCCTTTTACGGTATAAGAGCGCGAAGAAGTTCCGCCAATGTTGGTTGCCCCGTATAAATATTTACCGGATTCTAAACCATAGGCAACTGCATACCGGTTGGCATAGGCAACTTCGTTCCAGTAAATAGTTACCTCGCTCCCGCCGGGTCCTGACTTAGTCCAGACTTTATCCGGTTTTGGAGGATATGGACCACCGCAGTCATTGGCTGCCACCAGAACAGGTTTTAAGGCAGTTAGAGAAAAAAGTGTCAAAACTGCCAAAATGGAAAGGGTTAACTTTCCTAAAATCTTCATCTAATTTAACTTAAAAATTATTTTGCAACTTTGTCAACTCTATTAAATTAAGAGTTAATATATACTTGTATATCAATATTTGATGTTACTTAATACTTCTAATTTCCCACTATATTTTTGTATATTGACAACTATCGAAAATCTGTGATTTGCTGGATATATAATGCCCAAACTAAAGAAAAAAAATTCCTCTAATAAAATAAAGAATAAATCACCATCTATAAAAAGGTCCTTAAAGGCCGCCTCTCCGCGCCAATCCGCAGCTAATAAAATCTTTTTTAAAAAACCTATTTTTGGCTTGGAAAAGTATCTCCAAAAAAGTCTACCCCGGCGCCGCCGGGAGCTTCCCCGATCTAAACGGGGTCTACGCCTCTCCCGTTATAACTTGCCTGGCCGGCTTTACTGTTTCGCCAAATCCCATCCCAAAAGTTTAATAACATTTTTAGCCGTTGTGACAACCTTTGGCGGTTTCACTTACTACTATATTTTTAAAGACTTACCTAATCCCTACGAACTAAGTTCCAGAAAACCTCCTATGACTACCATCATTAGGGATAGGAATGGCCGCGTTCTTTATCGTGTATACAATAATGCCAACCGGGTCCAGCTTGCCTATGAAGATATCCCCGATATTGTTAAAAATACAACTATCGCCATCGAAGATGCCAACTTCTATAAGCATTTTGGCATAGACTTCAGAGGCATATTAAGAGCCTTTATCAACAATCTTAAAGAAGAAGACATCGATTTATACCAGGGAGGATCAACTATCACCCAGCAACTGATCAAAAACAGATATTTTCCTCCGAAAAAATCCTATCTGAGAAAATTAAAAGAAATTGTTCTCTCCGTCTGGGCAGAAACAATTTATAGCAAAGAAGAAATTCTGACCATGTATCTGAATACCGTCGGCTATGGAGGTCCTGCTTACGGCATAGAAGCTGCCGCCCAGATGTACTTTGGCAAATCGACCCCGGATCTTGATTTAGCCGAAGCAGCTTTTTTAGCCGGCCTGCCTGCTGCTCCGACTACTTTTTCTCCCTACGGCAGCAAGCCCCAACTGGCCAATTTAAGAAAACAGCAGGTTCTGGAAAGAATGTTTAATCTGGGCATGATCAGTGAATCGGAATACTTTGACGCCATTAATGAAAAGATTACCCTTGCCCCCCAGAAAATAAATATCTTGGCGCCCCACTTTGTCATGTATGTGAAAAATGAACTGGTGGATAAATTCGGCGAAAATGTTGTCGAGGAAGGCGGTCTTGACGTCACTACCACTCTCGATCTGGATATTCACAATATCGTTCAGGAAATAGTCTGGGAAAATATCGATGCCATCAAAACCAAATATCGCATCAATAACGCCGCTGCCCTGGTCACCGCTCCGGCCTCGGGTGAAATCCTGGCTATGGTCGGCTCGGTTGATTATTTCGATGCCAATAACGACGGCCATTACAATGCCACTCTCGCTCCGCGTCAGCCCGGTTCGGCTTTTAAACCTATAACCTATGGCTACGCTTTTGATCATGGTTTTACTCCCACGTCTACTCTCCTGGATGCTCCGGTAGTTTACAAATCACCCGGATCTACGGAAATCTATGCTCCGGTCAATTATGACGGCAAATTCCACGGAACCGTTACCGTCAGATCAGCCCTGGCCAATTCGTATAATGTTCCTGCAGTCAAAACTTTGGAAAAATTAGGTGTTGATAATGTAAAAAAAATAGGCATCGATCTGGGTTTAAAAAGCTTAATCAACGCCGGACCGATCGGTTTATCTTTAACTCTGGGCGGGGCCGAGGTCACAATGATAGATATGGCCCGTGCTTACGGCACTATTGCTAATTTAGGCGTAAAAAAAGAATTAAAATCAGTTCTGGCTATCCGTGATTCTTCTAACCAGGATCTTACCGCCGCCTTCTATGAAAAACAGGATTTAGCCCTTATCCCCGAAGTAGCCGCCGGCAACGGGGAAAATATTCCGGACGATGGCAGTCAGGTTATGGGTATAGCCGAAGAAAATCAGCAGGTCATTTCGCCCCTGTCCGCCTATTGGTTGACAGACATCCTGTCCGACAATATCGCCCGATTACCTGCCTTTGGACAAAATGCCAAATTAACCGTCCCCAATCATAAAGTGGCCGTCAAAACCGGCACTAGTAATAATTTTAGGGATAATTGGACCATCGGCTACACTCCCGATTATCTGGTGGCTGCCTGGGTTGGGAATAATGACGGCAGCTTTATGAATAAAAACCTCGTTTCCGGCATCACCGGTGCCGCCCCCATTTGGAATGATGTTATGAGCTTTTTATTAAAAGATACAGAGCCTAAAGATTTTCCCGCCCCCGAAGGCCTGATTGCCGTAAAAGTCTGTGCCGTGAACGGGCTTCTGACTTGTCCCTATTGTCCGCAGGAAAAAACGGAATATTTTACTGCCGATAAAGTCCCCACTAAAAAATGTTCCTTCCGCTCGGCAAGCGAATGCGAAGAAGCCAAAAAACAGGCCGAAGGAAAAAGTGAAGAAGAAAGAAAAACCCTCCTCTCCGGCTGCCCGAATACAAATTAATCCAAGCGATGCCAATGACACTGCCTAAAAATGAAATTGTCATAAGTCAAATCCGCTTCTCCTATTATCGCCTGGGACAAGGCAGAACCCTCTTTCTGATTCCTGCTTTCCACTCCGATGTCAACAGATTTTCCAGTCTGCTGGATATATTAGCCCGCTATTTCACCGTCTATATCCCGGAATTGCCGGGTATAAGCACAATCTCGCCTTTGGGACACTATCAGCATACTGCCAAAAATTATGCTTTGTTACTAAACAAAATGATTGCTAAGCTGGGCATAGAAGACTATATCCTCTCCGGTTTTTGCCTCGGAGCAGTTATTGCCGTCAGATTGTTGCAGATAACAGAAAAACCGCCGTCACATCTTATGTTTTTCGAGGCCATCTATGATGCCGATTATATCCTATTGAATACAATCGACAGCCTGGCTATCCAAACCATAAAGACTTTCGGTCCGCACAATAGATTAATAAATTCAATTATCGACAGCTCCCTTCATAGCGATAAATTTTTAACACTCTATTTCAGACTTCTCTACCGCCATGAACGCCATATCGACCAAGTCATCCCTCATCAGATTAAATTAACTTCACAAATGAATTCCCGTGCCTGGGTGGAATTGATTTATGATATCTTTAGCCTTCATTTGAAAAAAGAAAATCTTATTTTCAATATCCCCGCCACTCTTATCTACAATATTCATGATGATATTCTGGACACCCCCAAAACCATTGCCGGTATGAAAAAAACCTTTCCCCATTCCCATGTCTTCAATGTCAATCTCACCCAGCACGCCCCTTCCGGGCCAATAGATAAGGCTTTTGTAACAAGATTGATTTCACCCCTTCTCCCCATTCTCAAATCCCTCAGTCACTAACACTAACACCTGGGAGGTGTTATAGCAATAACACCTCGGGTTACAATCCGCCTCAAGAAACCCTCCTCTCCGGCTGCCCCCTGGTAAATTAAGTCCGGTCGTTCTTGAACTCATCTCCCCCATCCTTCCCTCCATCCTTAACCTCTAACTCCTAACCCGCTATGTTGATTTTATGGAGGATTTAAAACTTGAAATTGCAGTATCCTTTGTACCTTCTGGCGGAGTTTCATCGGGAAAATCCGGTAATTGAATCCCTTTTAACATAAGCATTGCTTGAGTTATTGCTCGTATTTGTTCTACAGTAAGACTTCCATCAAGATATTTTTCAATCATTAACGCTGAAATAAGAGCTCCACCCTCCAGAAACATACTTGGATTCTCATCTGAAATTAATGTTTCTCTAAGTTTAGGGTCAATAGAAGGATCTGTCTGTTTTACACCGCTTTCAACTTTTAATGGAAGATTAATCATGGGCACCTCAGTGGCAACAATAGGAGGTTGTTCATCACCTTTTTTTTCTTTTCGGAATTTACGAGCTATTTCATCTGCTACAACTCCCACTACCCCACCTGAGGCTATTTTTAAAAAGTCTCTTCGTGCTACCCTCCGGGGCTTCGGAGGTCCCTCTCCTTGGTCCATAATTAATATATATACCCTTACTTATCAATTATATGTAAAGTGAAAATCTGGGACGGTCCTAAGTTTTAGCGTCCTAACGCCCCGCAGATTAAACACTTCTATCCTCCCAAGGTGATTCTACTGTTCCCGGCTCATGTTCTCCTAAAGCTTTGATAATTTCCTGTGCCGTCTTCGATCTTGCACTTTCGTAACCTGCCTTAGCATCCATAATTACCTGTCTCGCTTCCTCTTCTCTGGCAAATCCGCCGGGGTTGGGATAATAATCTTCTTTAATTCCGGCATACTGAAACACTATGACCGATTTCACTTTGTTATCTCCCTCGGGTCTTAGAACTGTTCTTATCGATACCTCTCCGGGAGGTATCCCCATATCCACGGCTAATTTTCTGGCTATTGCCTGATGTGTTTCCATAAAAAAACCTCCTATTCTTGTTCTGGAGGTTCAAGGTGATTTCCCAAGAATTCCATTTCTTTTATATATTAATCTATCTTATTATATTTAGCTTGTCAAGACGATCAAAGATCTAAGTATAAACTTCTTTTGTTAATTCAAGTCTCACCAGACTCCCGGTTTCTTCCGGCTGAAACCAATTAGGGTTGTCAGGATCGACCAGATGAAATCTTAAATACTCAATAATCTTTTCTAATTCCGGTCCGATAGGATAAACTGACAGTTTATGATTAATTGGTGTTGTCTCAGTTTGTGGCTTAACCGCGTCAGTAGTATGAATCTGAATGATTGACGCTTCCAAAAGGTGATCAACGGCAGATATTTCGTTTCTTGTTGCTATAATAGCTTTCGGAGCCAAAACAATTATGTTAAATCCTAATTTTCCTAACTTTCCGAGTTCTCCCAAAGTTCCTCCTTCCCGAATCTCATCCTCAGCACATATGACTGTATAACCGTTTTCTATAATTTCATTAAGAACATTTTCTGGCAAAGTCACAGTAGGATATCCCTCTCCCGGCCTGTCTCTTTCTTTATTAGCTGAAGCTCTTAGACAGTTTAAAAATTCCGCCACTCTTCTTGCCTCATCTTTCCTCCCTTTGTCAGCGCTGACCACATAAGGATTTTTAACTTTTCTAAGCTGGGCTTTTTCAATTAGGAAATCCAAAGCATCTAATGGGAGAAGCGGAAATTTATGCCTTAAACCAAACTCCACCGATCTGAAAGAATGAGGTTGAAGAATAAAACCGGCATCAATTGATCGATCCTTTCGGTATATTGTTTCCCCGTTACCGCTTGGAACCTCAATCAATTCCTTTGCCGCTAAATTACTGACAATCTCTTTAAGTGTAGTTGCTTCAAAAATTGGTTTGCCGTCAGGACCGGTAAATGTATGGTCTTGCCTCTCATGCGCCAAACATGTCATCACAGCAACTACTTTCTCCACTCCCTGCTCTTTATAATGTCTGGCTAAACTTTTTAAATTTACTACATCATCGGCAAGTAAGGGACTGCCGATTAAAAAAAGCATTCGGGGTACCTGACCAAAATAATCTTTAAGATCTAAATATGAAATTACTTTCGAAGTATCTCCAAATATTCTGATAGTTTGAGGCGAACTCAGATATGGAGCCTCTCCTATCCCTGTGTATAATAATCTTACATCTCCAGGTTCAATGTCCTTATATTCGGCAAATGTTTCTTCCCACAATAACCTTGCCAATCTGCCTTGGCTCGTATCAAATTCAGAATAAACCAAGCTTCCTTCCGACTCAGGGGATAATTGGGACATAAAAAAGGCAGCGACCTAAGTTTAGGCTTTGCTGTATCTCAAGTCAATATCTTTTAAGCTTGACTCAGTTTGACTTAGTTCGTATTGTTTGATATCATTTCGATTGTAGAACGTTCTACGTTCCCTCCCTACTGTCCTCGTATTTTTAATGAAGAAACGTTCTTCCAAGTTTCTTATACTGCTCCGTTTACTCAACTGTATCTTTTTAGTGAGTTTAATATTCACGGCGAAAATATATGCTCAAACCTCATGGCTCAAGCCCGTCCCCACGCCTCCTGATCCCAATTCCCCGGTATCACCTCCTCCGGCGCCTGAAGATAGCCGCTCCTGGATAAAATATGAATATAAAGATCTGATCGCCTATACTTCACAAAAGTATGATCTTGATCCTCAACTAATCTATGCCACCATCATGACCGAATCCCAAGGCAATGAACATGCCTACCGCTTTGAACCTCGATTAAATGAAGCCAGTTACGGTTTGGGACAGATTTTGGTTTCGACAGCCAGATCTTTAGGATTTAACGGAGCTCCCTCGGAACTGTTTATTCCGGAAATCGGCATCGATCTGATCGGCCGCTATCATAAAAAATACCTTGACAAATACGGCCGATTATCTCCCCAGCAGTTAGCCCGGGCTTACAACACCGGCTCACCTTTCAAGCAAGCCAGACGCGGCCACCTCTCCCGCTTCAACAAATGGTTTTACGAAGAAAGCTAGAACACTGTGCACCCCCCGCGTGAACAAGATAGACACCTCCGGTATTAATTCACTTCCCAACTCATCCCGTCACTCTCAACCTCAATATCCCCTTCTCTGTCGGTCCTTAATATATTTATCCCCCGCTGACTAAGAAGTTGTAAAGCCTCTTTTGTCGGGTGACCCCAGGGATTTTTCCCTGAAGAAATCACCGCCGCCTCCGGTTTAATCTCATCCAGGAATTCTGGCAAAATGCCCGTCTTTGAACCGTGATGGGGAAATTTAAGTAGCTCCACATCGGGTAAACCGGCTGTTGTCATAACCTCTGGTTGTATTCTGCTATCCCCGTCTCCGGTAAAAAGAGCATCAAATTCCCCGTATTGAAGATGTAAATAATAAGAAAAATCATTTATATTTGCATCCGTTGCCATCCCCAATACTGCTTTGCCCGCCATAGCCTCGGCGAAGGCGGGCTGCTGTAATTTCTCTGCAACCCACCTCCGCTCCGGCCATAAAACATTCATCCTGACGTTACCTAACATAAAATAATCTCCCTGAAAAAGGTTTTTGTAAGGAATTCTTTTCGTGCGAATCTGCTCGGCCAGTTTCTTATAACCCTCGGTTTTATTACCTTCTACCCCTATAACAAAATATCTCACATTATAACGTTCTAGAACAGAAATTAGCCCCTGCAGATGATCTTTCTGCGGATGGGACAGAACAACCACATCAATAGTCCGGTCATAAAATGGCATATTTTCCCCCAAACACGATAACACTTTGTCATTTGGTCCTCCGTCTATCAGCATATCCATTCCGCTCGCTTCCCTGATATATATAGCATCTCCCTGCCCCACGTCACAGAAAATAACATGCAGCTTCCCATCAGGCAGGGAAAAGATATAAACAAGCAGCAATACCAACCCGAAAAACCCTCCGATGAAAAAATATTTTCTTGAAAACATTATTATTAAAAATTAATAGAAGCCCCCGGAATTTTCGCCAACCATTCAATAACAGTGATTAGATAGGTCAACGGCACCCAGGCAAACCAGGCCGGAATTAATCCCAAAGGCTTCCAGATAAATCCCAATACTCCCGTCACGAAGCCCAAAACCATGATCGGCTGGATCGCCCACTCCACCAGCAAATTCGCCAGTGGAGCAATTAATGAAATTCTTTTAAAATTATAGAGAATGACTGGCAAAGTTAAAATTTGAGCGCTAACTGTCAGCTTTAAATTTTCCTTAAAAATTGAAATAAATTGTCCCAGCGGCCCGCTTTTCACTTGGCGGACAGAAAATCTGTTTGCCAAAATGATTCCCAAAGTAGCTAAAAAAGACAATTGAAAAGACAGATTATTTATAAGGCTGAAATCAAATAAAATCATTATCAGAGAAGTCAAAAACAAAGCTAGCAGTCCGTAATACTGCCTGCCAAAATATACTGCCAATAATGACAGACTGCCCATTATGGCAGCCCGGACAACTGAAGGACTGGTTCCCACAAACCAAACAAATAATACTATAAGACTAATTGTTAAAATACTAGAGGCTTTTCTCCCTAAAAATAGGGTGATCTTGGCCGTCAGATTAGCCAAAATCGTTATATTCATCCCCGATAAAGCAATGATATGGAGCGTTCCCGTATCAATTAAAGCCTGATATAAAGATTTAGGTATATTACCCCGAACTCCAAACAGGATGCCGTTAAGAAGCGACGCCTGCGGTTCGGCCAGAAGCGAATTGATCACCGAGGTAAAGCTGTAATATGCCGGCATCTGTCTAAAATTATCAATTAAAACTACCTTCTTTTCAACCTTACCTACCTGAGTTGCTTCCCGATTCTACTTTCTAAATCCTCTATTGCTTTCTCCCAACCTATCACTGATCCAAAACCTGCTTCTTGTAAAACTTCAATCAACTTATCCATTTTCTCAAGTTGACTCTTGGTATTTTTCCCTAGTCTACTTTCGTGGAAGATTAGCCTTATTATAGGAAAACTCGTAGCTGCTTCAGTTGCCAGTTCAAAAGCTAAATATTTAATATCAAACTTTCTTAAGATTTCCTCAACAAGTCTGACGATTTCTTCACCTTCAAGTCCAACCAACCGTTCTTCTGTATTAAGATCTAGTCTAACCATCTCAAAACCTTTCCTTCTCATCTCTGTAATTAAATCATCCACTTGTCTCTGACTGATTTTCTCCATGCCCAGGGCCAGTAGAAAGTCATCTTTCGAGGTAAAAGATTCAGGAATTAATCCATCCAGAAGAACTTCGATTGGATAATCAACTGAGGTAAAGTGTATCTGATCAACAGGCTTTTCCTTCATTAAACTCCATAATCTAATCCTACCTCTAGAAATTAGTCGCCTTCGTAATATATCCCGAAACAGCTTATCTCTATCTAAAACCACTTCAATCTGGTCTAATATTGCCTGCTTGACATTCCTCAAGGTTACCCTGTCTAATAAGTCAATTAATTGTAATGAACTTGTAATTTTAGAATATTTAACTTCAATCACTTGGTCTCCTGAGGAAAGCTGGTATTGACTCCAAGCAGGATAATTCCGAAGCCAAAAACTTCTTCCGTCTTCCTTTCTAATTTTTACGTTGACAATTGATGCGACATCTGTCCCGTATAAAGTTAACAACATATCTACTAAAGTTCCGCTCTCGGGCAAATAAAATGGGTAACCTTCTTTGGTATGAACAACCTTTTCGCCGGCAATGGTTTCATAAAATGAGCTTAAATCCCCACTTCTTCGAGCCTGACGATAAATATCACTAATTTTAAATATTTGCGCTCGCATAAAGTTACGCTGCAACTCCAGATTTTCATCTGGTAAATTATCATCTCTAAATAAATCAGCAAGAGTTGCATTTTCCTCCTGATACTCTTTCGAACCAATGAAACTCAAGTAAAAATCCATATCCTTGATAGTAATAATTGCCTCTTCCGTTCTTCGAGGATGTGACCTCATAAATATCAAGTTTTTTCCGACTCCCAAATCTTTCTTGAGACTCTCAGGAAAAAGTTTAAGTATTGCCTGAAAACAAGAGCTACATCTTAGAAACCATTCCCCATCACTCTCACTGTTTAATTCTGGAACTTCAATCGTAAGTTTCTGATATGCATCAACCTTCTTCCCTAATCGTAATTCTTTAAATAACTCATAAACGTTGGGCGATCTGATATGTAATTTCGGCTCACCACCATCTATCCATTGACTGACTATAGAATCATCTCTTAATACATTATTAAACACCTCAATCGGCCTTATTTCATCAATCCTGGTCTTGGTAAGCTCTTCCGTCACCAGAGCTCCCTGTTGAGCTAAAGTTATTAAATATTCTGTATCTTCAGGATAAAGCTTCTTAAGTGCCAACTCCGCTAACTGATCGCGGAGTTTAAATAATCTAAAAACATGAGCCATGTTGACATAGACATAAAGCGTTTCCTGAGCTTTGGCTATTTGCTTATCTTCAGGCTGTGAATCAATAGTCTCCATATTATGCCGCCGGTCCAACAGTTTTACCAAGATTGTCCGCATACGCCAAATCTGATTTTGTTTGATATCAAGAACAGTATCATAAATCTTCCTAATAGTCTCTTCAGCCATTTTTTTCTTAGTTAATCGTTGAAAAATAGTTACCATTCTCTTCAATCGTCCTTTGGGAATATCTTCAGGATCGGCAATCTTTCTCATATCCCTCATTGATTTGGCCAGAAAATATCCATCCTCAGCTAACCCCATATCCTCATAAGCTTTCTTCAATTCGTTTGGCTTGACTCTATGACCGTAATTTGGTGAATCCTCATCCAGATCATGACTAAGACATAAAGCGATTGTTTGCCAATCGGCTTGATATTCGCTAGCCGCCCAAATGGCTATTTGTAATAAATGGGTCGAATAAGGCTCGCCACTATCGCGAAACTGCCTTTGATGACCATATAGTCCATAATTTAGCGCTGGGAGAATTTTTCTAATATTATCCGGCTTCATATATTTTCCGCATTCCTCAAACAGCTCATTAATTTTCGCCCTCTCCATCGTAAACAAGCCTGTCTCCTGGTCTTGATCTTCAAAAAAGCTATAAGTTACCCCTATAGGTGGACCCAGACGTGCAGATAACCTGTCCCTATCTATCAAACTTTTAGAAGATAATAATAAAGATTCAACCGGATTTATTGATCTCTCGAGTTGGTTAGCGGAAGACATAAAAGAAGAGCAGGAAAATTATTGTCAATCTTACGCACTCAATATCCTCGATAAAAACTTCAGTCTTCTTTTTTTTGACAGCCGGAAATAGATCAAAAATTGTCTGAAGAGAAAGGTTGAAACTATAGTCATTAACGCCATCGTCACAAACATATTAATCGGATAATAGGCAAAACTGAATTTATTGCTGCGGTAAATACCTAATAATACTAATAATAAGACGATCGCTAAAAAGAAAAGAGGTTTATTGTGCCCGCCGAACCAGGCATTGGTATAAAAAATGGTTTTGGTGGCCGAAAATCCGCTGATAGCCCCCGCCGTCACCACTATTAATACCATCAGGATGTTCATTTTGTCAGTCGAAGGATAGTTTATCTCCAGAAGCGCCAGTGTGAAAATCACCATATAACCACAAACATAGGCGATATAATGGCTTAATTTTCCGTGAAAAATCTCGTTAATATAATAAATCTTGGACATCGTCGACCTTATGATGTAGCGGGATAAAACTTTCCCAACAAAATGTACACTCAATCCCACAAAAGCGTAAATTAAAAATATCGTCCCTGCTCCCAGAAGCAGACTGTCCTCAAAGTCCAGAATGTTCACCCTCGGCCTGTACATTATGTTCCGGACAATCATTACCAGACCGAAATAAAAAATCATCGGGAAAATAAAAATATTAAACCAGTCGATCAGGGGTATTTGTTTAACCACCCTCTGTTCCAACCTGGGACGCCGATAAGAAATAACCGCAATAAAAGTCACCAGAGAAATGATCAGTATTCCCGTTAACATATGCCATATGAAATTATATCTTTAACATCTTCATACCGTCAATTTGTCCTTAATTTTCTCAAATAAGGCATTCCCTACTGCTTTCTTTGTCTTCAGCTCTTCCAGAGTCTGGTATGGCCTTCCGTCAATGATTTTACCGGCTGTAACTGGCCCCACTCCAGGCAAAGCTTCCAGTTCTGTCTGTGTAGCTGTATTTATATTAATCAACCCTTCGGTCACTCCCAAAATATTCTTAGATTTTAGATTTAAGTTTTGGTTTTGAGTTTTGATATTTGTCCCGCCGCTTGCGGGATCCCGCTGAGGCGGGAAGTTTTGAGTTTTTTCTGGAATATAAATTTTCCCCCCGTCAATCAGTTTTGCCGCCCTGTTAAGATTCTTCTCCATCCAATCAAGATCTGCCTTTTCAGTCAATCCTCCGGC